>DASVBQ010000077.1:0-11307 GCA_036375795.1 Actinomycetes bacterium | reverse complement strand
CGCCAGACGTCGCCATAGAGGTGCGTGGCGTGCTGCTCGACGAAGTTGCCCTTGCCGTGCGTCGTCACGTACTCGTTCGTCGTCGGGTCGTCGTCAGCCAGCGTGATCGTCTCGCTGAACTCGTAGTTGTCGTGGGCGAGGAACGCCTGGCCGTCCGAACCCCGCACGACACGGATCGTGGTCACGCCGTCGAACGCGGCGTCGATGTGCAGGACCACACCACAATCCTCCACGTCGAACGAGTCGGTTCCCTCCCAATGGCCGTGGTCCAAGGGCTTGGCCGCTTGCGCCGGTCCCACGCCCATCACGAGGCTGAGCGCGGTGCCGGTCGCGAGTACAAGAGCACGACGGAACATCGGGTCACCTACCCCTGTGTCAGAACCCCGAGTTCGCTCAAACCTGCTCCGACCCGGAGCACCGTGCCATAGCCCGTCGGGACCAGAAGCCGAGGAGAAGCGTGATCCACCGGGAGATGGCTAGCCTCTCGGTGTGGATCCCGGCTACCCCTCCCACTGGGAGGCCGACGTCGTCCTCCGCGACGGGGGCACGGCGCACCTGCGCCCGATCCGACCGGACGACGCCGACCGCCTGAAGCGGTTCTACTCGCGGCTGTCCGACGAGACGATCTACTTCCGCTTCTTCTCCCTCTACCGCGAGCTCTCGGCGCGTGACATCGAGCGCTTCACGGTCGTGGACCACCACGACCGGGCGGCTCTCATCGCCACGGTGGGTGAGGAGATGATCGGCGTCGTCCGCTACGAGCGGGTGGACGCCGACACGGCCGAGGTCGCCTTCAACATCGAGGACGCCCACCAGGGCCGCGGCCTCGGTTCGGTGTTCCTCGAGCACATCGCCGCCGCCGCCCGGGAGCGCGGCATCTCCACGTTCGTGGCAGACGTGCTACCCGCCAACCGCAAGATGCTGCACGTCTTCGAGGAGGCCGGGTACGTCGTCCAGCACGAGCTCGAGGAGGGCGTCGTGCGGCTCTCCTTCGACCTCGAGCCGACCGAGGACTCCCTTGCGGTGACCTACGCCCGCGAGCACCGGTCCGAGGCGCTGTCGGTCCAGCGCTTCCTGCGTCCGGCGTCGGTCGCCGTGGTGGGCGTGAGCCGCTCGGCGCACTCGGTGGGTCACACGGTGCTGCGGCACATCCTCGACGGGGGCTTCACCGGCACGCTGCACGCCGTCAACCCGAAGGCCAAGCGGGTGGCCGGCGTGCCGTCGTACCCCTCGGTCAGCGAGATCCCCGGGGACGTCGACCTCGCCGTCGTCGCCGTCCCCGCCGCCGACGTCGAGCAGGTCGTGGCCGACTGTGCCGCAAAGGGCGTGCACAGCCTGCTGGTCATGTCGTCCGGCTTCGCCGAGACCGGCGAGGAGGGTGCTGTCCTGCAACGCCGGCTGGTCGGGCTCGCCCGCGGCTCCGGGATGCGCGTCCTCGGGCCCAGCTCGCTCGGTGTCATCAACACCGACCCCGAGATCTCGCTGAACGCGTCGCTCTCGCCTCTGGTCCCTGACCGGGGTCGCATCGGCTTCTTCTCGCAGTCGGGCGCGCTCGGTATCGCGCTCCTCGACACCGCCGTACGCCGCGGGCTGGGCCTGTCGTCGTTCGTCAGCGCGGGCAACCGGGTCGACGTCAGCGGCAACGACCTCATGCAGTTCTGGGAGGAGGACGAGGCGACCGAAGCCGTCATGCTGTACCTGGAGTCCGTGGGAAACCCCCGCAAGTTCAGCCGGATCGCGCGGCGGCTGTCCCGGCAGAAGCCGGTGATCGCCGTGAAGTCCGGCCGCTTCCGCGGCGACGCGCCGCACGGCCACCTCGTCCGCGAGACGCGGGCACCGGCCGCCGCGGTGGACGCGCTCTTCCGCCGGGCCGGCGTCATCCGGGTCGAGTCGATCCACCAGATGTTCGACGTCGCGCAGCTCGTGGCGAACCAGCCGCTGCCCGCCGGCCCCCGGGTGGGCCTGGTCGGCAACTCCGACGCGCTCGCGGTGCTGGCAGTGGACGCCTGCGAGGAGGCCGGCCTCGAGGCGGTCACCATCGCGACTCTCGGGCCCGACGCGAGCCCGGCGGAGTTCGAGGCCGCTCTGACCGCGGCGTTCGCCGACGAGAGTCTCGACTCGGTCGTCGCGCTGTTCATCCCGCCGCTGCGGACACGGGACGCCGCGGTGGCCGAGGTCCTCGCCCGCTGCGCCGGGAACGCCGCCAAGACGGTGGTCTCGAGCTTCCTCGGCATGCCCGGCGTGCCGGAGGCGCTGCGCGTGCCGGGGCGAGGGTCCGTCCCGTCCTACCCCACGCCGGAGGACGCCGTCCGCGCCCTCGCCGCCGCTACGACGTACTCGGCCTGGCGCGCGACGCCGGCCGGCCACACCGTGGTGCCCTCCGGCCTGGACGTGCGGGCGGCGCGCGCCGTGGTGGCCGAGCTGCTCGGCGACCGCGAGGACGTGGTCCTCGACCCTGACGACCTGAGCCGCCTGCTGCACTGCTACGGCATCCACCTGTGGGACGAGGTGCCGGTCTCGAGTGTCGACGAGGCGGTGGCGGTCGCCGAGCGGCTGGGCTACCCCGTGGCCCTCAAGGCGCTGGCACCGCACCTGCGGCACCGCCGGGAGCTCGGCGGGGTGCGGCTGGACATCGACGACGCCGAGGAGCTGCGCGGCGCGTACGCGGCGCTGCACGAGCGGCTCGGTGACGTCGGGCCGTTCGCCGTGCAACGCATGGCACCGACCGGTGTCGCCTGCCGCCTGGCCACCGTCGAGGACCCGCTGTTCGGTCCGGTGGTCTCCTTCGGCCTCGGGGGCGTGGCCACGGATCTTCTCGGCGACCGGTCCTACGGCGTACCGCCGCTCACCGACTCCGACCTCGCGGGCATGATCCGCTCGGTGCGCGCCGCCCCGATGCTGCAGGGCATGGCCGGCAGCGCTCCGGCCGACCTGGCCGCCCTGGAGGACCTGTTGGCCCGGCTGGCCCGGCTGTCCGACGACGTCCCGGAGGTGGCCTCGCTGGAGCTCAACCCCGTCGTGGCTGCGCCGGTCGGGGCCTCGGTGCTGGCCGCCACCGGACGCCTGGCGAGGCCGGCCGCTCGTGCTGAGCGCGGTGCACGAGCGCTGCCGGGGTGAGCCCGCAGGTGCAAGGATGGGGCGCATGACCGACACCTCCCTGGCGGATCTGCGGGCGGCCATCGACCACGCGGGCTACCACCCCGAGCTGGTCGCCGACGCCGTGGACGCCGCGGTCGCCGGCGAGCCGATCGAGTCGTTCGTCGTGCACCAGGAGACGACGTTCGACTCCGACGAGGTCCGGCGGCACATCACGGTCCTCGTGCTCACCCCGGGGCGGCTTGTCCTGGGGCATGCCGACGACCACCCCGCGGACTCGGTCACCCCGACTGCCTACGTCACGGCGTCCACCGAGGCCGTGCCGCTCTCCTCGGTGCGCTCGGTGGTCGTCAACCGCGTGGTCACGGACCCGATGCGCTACCGGGGCGGCGCCCCGCAGGAGGTCACCGTCACGATCGGGTGGGGCGCGGTCAGCCGCCTCGACCTCGAGCCCGCGACGTGCGGCGACCCGGACTGCGACGCCGACCACGGCTACACCGGCACGGCGTCGGCCGACGACATCGCCCTGCGGGTCAGTGAGGCGGCCGAGGGCTCCGACGCGGTGGCCCGCATGCTCGGCTTCGCGGCCGCGCTGTCGCGCGCCACCGCCCGTTGACGGCTGACGGGCTGCGTCTCCCGGCGTACGGCGGCGGATCGCTCGCCGACGTCCTGCCGGCCGCGCTGCGCGGGCTCGGAGTCCCCGACGACGGCGACGGGCTGGACCTGCGGGTCACGTCCCGGATCTGCCTCGTGCTCGTGGACGGCCTCGGCATCAATGCGCTGCGCGACCACCCGGAGAAGGCGCCGTTCCTCACCGCGCTGCTCGAGGAGGAGGGCAGCCGAGTCATCACATCGGTCTTCCCGACGACGACGCCGATCGCGCTCACCTCGCTCGGCACCGGCCTGGGGCCCGGCGAGCACGGGGTGACCGGGTTGTTCCTGCGCCTGCAGGGCGGGCGCCTGGTCAACATGCTGGCGCCCCCGCGTGACGTGGACATGCGCGCGCTGCAGCCCCGGCCCACCGTGTTCGAACGCGCAGCATCCGCCGGCGTGGCCGTGACCCGGGTCGGCCCGAAGTCGTTCGACGGGCAGGGGCTGACCGAGGCGGGCCTGCGCGGCGGCCGCTACGCCGGGGCGGAGTCGGTCGGCGAGCGGGTTGCCGGGACCGCCGCCGCCGTCTGCCGGGGCGAGCGCTCGCTCACCTACGTCTACTTCGGCGACCTCGACGCAACCGCGCACCGTCGCGGCTGCACCAGCGACGCCTGGCGGCAGGAGCTGGCGCACGTCGACCGCCTGGTCGAGCAGCTGGCCGGCGCGCTTCCGCCGGGCGCCACGCTGCTCGTGACCTCCGACCACGGCATGGTCGACGTGCCCTTCGAGAACCGCTGGGACGTCGCGACGACCCCCGCCCTCGACGACGGCGTCGAGACATTGGCCGGCGACCTGCGTGGCGTGCACGTGCACACGCGACCCGGGGCGACCGACGACGTGCTGGCTGCCTGGCGGGAGACGCTCGGTCACGCCTTCTGGGTGCTGTCCCGGGACGAGGCCGTCGCCGCGGGTCTCTACGGGCCGGTCGCCGAGCACGTCCTTCCCCGCATCGGCGAGGTGGTCGCTGCCGCCCGGGCTGATGCCGCCGTCGGCGACTCGCGCATCATGCCGCCTGCCGTTCTCGACCTGGTGGGGCTGCACGGCTCGGTCACGGCCGACGAGCTCGACGTCCCACTGCTGGTGCACCGCACCTGAGCTACGGCACCGATGGCACCATGACCCCTCGTACACGACGCATCACGCGCCACCGCGCGCCGGGATCGGGGAGACAATGGCCGAGCTCGTCTTCTTCTCGGGGACCATGGACTGCGGCAAGTCCACGCTCGCCCTCCAGATGGACCACAACCACCGCCAGCGCGGCCGGGTCGGGCTGATCTTCACCCGGCTCGACCGGGCCGGGACGTCCACGCTGTCCAGCCGGCTGGGCCTGTCCACCGCAGCCGTCGAGGTCACCGAGACGCTGGACTTCTGGGACGAGGTGGCGCTGCGCCGGATGCGCGGCGACCGGGTCGACTACCTCATCTGTGACGAGGCGCAGTTCTACACCCCCGCCCAGGCCGAGCAGCTCGCCCGGGTCGTCGACGAGCTGGAGGTCGACGTCTTCGCCTTCGGCATCACGGCCGACTTCCGGACCCGGCTGTTCCCCGGGTCGCAGCGGCTCATCGAGCTCGCCGACCGGGTGCAGGTGCCTCAGGTCGAGGCCCTCTGCTGGTGCGGCCGGCGGGCCACCCACAACGCCCGCACCGTCAACGGCGTCATGGTCGTCGAGGGCGAGCAGGTCGTCGTGGGGGACACCGCCGCCGGCGACCACGTGGGGTACGAGGTGCTGTGCCGCCGGCACCACATGCGGCGGATGACCGCCGTCTCGGCGGACGCCCTGGTGCGCCAAGCGGCGCTCTCGCCCGACGCGCTCCCGTTCGACGTCGCGGCCTGCGCCGTCGCGCCGCGCGTGGCCGGCTGACGGCGGTGACCGGCCCCCTGGTCGAGGTCGCCGAGCTCGCCGAGGCGCTGGGCTCCGACGACCCGCCCGTGCTGCTGGACGTGCGCTGGCGGCTGGCCGGGCCGCCCGGCATCGAGGTGTACCGGGCCGGGCACCTGCCGGGGGCTCACTACGCCGACCTCGACGCGGACCTGGCCGCCCCACCGGCCGAGGGCGTACGTGGCGGCCGGCACCCCCTGCCGGACCCGGCCGTGGCGGAGGCTGCCTTCCGCCGCCTCGGCGTCCGCACCGACCGGGCGGTGGTCGTGTACGACGACGCGGCCGGCACCGTCGCGGCCCGGGCCTGGTGGCTGCTGCGCTACCTCGGCCATGACGACGTACGGCTGCTGGACGGCGGCTACCCGGCGTGGACCGCCGCCGGACACCCGGTGGAGACCGGCGACGCGATGGCGCCCGTCCCGGGGGACTTCGAGGCGCAGCCGGGTGGACTGCCGGTCGTCGACGCCGACGCAGCGGCCAGGCTGGCTCGGGACGGCGTACTGCTCGACGTCCGGACCGGCGAGCGCTACCGCGGCGAGGCCGAGCCGATCGACCCGGTGGCCGGTCACGTGCCGGGTGCGGTCAGCGCGCCCGCGGCCGGGAGCACCGACGGGACGGGCCGGTTCCTCCCGTCGCCGGCGCTGCGAGAGCGCTTCGCCGGGCTCGGGGTGCGTGAGGGGGCCGCCGTCGCCGCCTACTGCGGATCGGGGGTGACCGCGGCCCAGACCGTCCTGGCGCTGGAGGTCGCCGGGCTGCCGGCGGCGCTCTACGTCGGGTCGTGGTCGGACTGGGTCAGTGACCCCAACCGGCCGGTCGCGGTCGGCGAGGGCTGAGGCGGCTCACCACTCCGGCGTCTCGGGCGCGCCCTCGACGCTCTCGCCGGACCGCTCGCCGCCGACGTCCTCGGTGTCGCCCTGGTGCTCGGCTGGGTGCTCGACGTCGTTGTCGGCGGAGCGGCGCGGCGGCTCGGGGACGGTCTCGGTCATGCCCCACACCTACCCGCCCGGCACCTGGGCGGCAAGCGCCGGTCAGTCGCGCTTGCGGGTGCCGAACATGATGTCGTCCCACGACGGGACGGCCGGCCGGCGAGCCGAGCGGGCCGCGGCGACCTCACGGGCCGGCTCGGCCCGCTGGCGCGCCTCGTCGGCCTCGCGGTCGTAGACCTCGTCGGCCGGCGACGGTGCCGGCTCCTCGGCGCCACCCGGAAGGCTGGTGAGCCGGCGCACCGGCGCAGCCTGCTCCTCGGCCCGGTCGGCGCCGGTGTCGTCCACCAGCCAGCGCGCCTCGTCGTCGGCCGGCGAGAGCACGCGACCTCGCGGGTCGAAGATCCACGTCGCAACCCGGGCCCGGCCGCCGGCCAGGTAGGACAGGCGCACCGTCCAGCGCTCGTCGTCGCCACGCCACGCGTCCCACTCGGCGGTGTCGGCCGAGACGCGCTGTTCGGCCAGGCGGGACCCGACCAGCTCGGCCAGCTGCGGGGCCTTGCCCCCGGTGGCCCGACGGCCAGGCGCTCGCTGCGCCTGCTCGACCACGTGGCTGCGCTCGGCGATCACCGGACTGGCGTACCGCTCGACCCGGTCGGGCGAGATGCCCGCGGCGAGCGAGACCTCGTCGACGCTGTGCCCGGCCCGGATGCGGGCCTGGATCTCTCGCGGCGTGAGCTGACTCTCCAAGGCGATCTCCAGCTGGCCTGGCAGGTGACGGCCGCGCGACCGGTCGCTGCGCAGAGCGGCGGCCAGTCGCTCGTCGACGGGGACGCGGAACTGCTTGCTGTCGGAGTCCTCGAGGACCAGGTGCGAGCGGTCGGGGGTGACGGCGACGAGCCGCAGGTCGGTCACGGCGCTGGTGTCTCGCTCGCCTGTCATCGTCGCTGGCCTCCCGGTCGTGTCGCGGACCGACGGGCCGACACTATGGCCCGGTGCCGCACCGTCCACGGAGGCGCGCCCGGCGCGCCGCCGACTTGTCGACTTCTTGACCGGTGCCGGCTCAGCGGGGCAGGCGGCGGTACGCGGTCCCGCAGACGGCGAGCGCGCACAGGCCCGAGCCGATCGCGACCGTGAAGGCCCGGTGCACTCCCACCGAGTCGACCAGCCGGCCGGAGACCCAGGTCGCGCCCGAGAAGCCGACGATCAGCCCGGTCGTCGCCCAGGTCAGCCCCTCGGTGACCGTGCCGGCCGGCACCATCCGCTCGACGAGCGAGAAGCCGCTGATCAGGGTCGGCGCGATGCCGAGCCCGGCGAGGAACAGGCACAGCGCCAGCACCGGCGTCGACGTGACGAACGGCAGCGTCGTCACCGTGACCGTCATCACAGTGGCCCCGAGCAGCAGTCGGCGGCGCGCGGACACCGTCCAGTGGATGGCCCCGAACAGGAGGCCGGAAACCGCGCTGCCACCCGCGTAGCAGGCGAGCAGGGGACCGGCGAGGCCCCGCTGCCCGCTCTCGTCGGCGAACGCCACGGCACTGATCTCGACCGATCCGAAGACACCGCCGATGAACGCCATCATCAGCATCAGGACCGGCAGACCCGGGCTGCCGAACGCCGACGGGTGGCCCTCCTCGTGGCCGTGGGCGGCCGGCGGCTCGCTCGCCCGGTGCCCGAGCAGCGCGGCGCTGCCGACCGCCAGCAGCCCGGCGGCCGTCAGCAGCCCGGCCTGCGGGCTGAGCTGCGTCGCGAGCACCGTGACGAGCAGCGGTCCCAGCACGAAGATCAGCTCGTCGAGCACCGACTCGAAGGCGTAGGCGGTCTGCAGCCGGCTGCCCGACCCGAGCACGTGCCCCCATCGGGCGCGGACCAGTGACCCGATCGACGGTCCGAAGCAGCCCGCGGCGGCCGCCGCCGCGTAGAACGTCCAGGTCGGCGCCCCGACGGTGACCAGCAGCACGAACAGAGCCAGCGCGGTGACGTGCAGCGCGACCGCCGGAGCGAGGATGCGGCTCTGGCCGTGGCGGTCGACCAGCCGGGCGATCGCCGGGGCGGCCGCGGCGTTGACGAGGGCGAAGGTCGCCGACACCGCCCCGGCCAGCCCGTAGCGGTCCCGCTCGCTCACGACGAGCAGCACGATGCCCAGGCCGATCATCGAGATCGGCATCCGGGCGACGAAGGCGGACCCCGAGAACCTCTTGCCGCCCGGCGTGGCGAGCAGTTCGCGGTACGGCGTGAGCACGCGGGCACGGTACGGGACCGCGCCGACGGCCACGCACCGCGTTTGCGACGATGCCACCGTGAGAACCCCTTCGCCCTACGACGCCTTCTTGCTCGTCTCCTTCGGCGGGCCCGAGGGCCCGGACGACGTGCTGCCCTTCCTCGAGAACGTGACCCGCGGCCGGGGCATCCCGCGTGAGCGGCTGCTCGAGGTCGGTGAGCACTACTTCGGCTTCGGCGGGGTCAGCCCGATCAACGCGCAGAACCGTGCGCTGATCGAGGCGATCGAGAAGGACTTCGCGCAGCACGAGGTCGGGCTGCCGGTCTACTGGGGCAACCGCAACTGGGACCCGTACCTGACCGACACGTTCGCCCGGATGGCGGCGGACGGGGTCACCAGGGTGCTGGCGCTGCTCACGTCGGCGTACTCGTCGTACTCCGGGTGCCGGCAGTACCGCGAGAACCTCGCCGCGGCTGCCGCGCCGCTCGGTGACCGCGCCCCGCGGGTCGACCGGATCCGGCACTACTTCAACCACCCGGGCTTCGTGGAGGCGATGGTGGCGAGCACGCTGGCCGCCGTCGACGACCTGCCCCCGGACGTACGCAGCGCGGCGCGGCTGGTCTTCGTCACGCACTCGGTGCCGACCTCCATGAACGACCGCAGCGGCCCCGACGGCGGGGCGTACGAGGCACAGCACCGTGACGTGGCCCGCCTCGTCGCCGGCGGGGTCGCCGCAGCGACGGGCACCGTGCACGAGCTCGACCTCGTGTACTGCAGCCGCAGCGGCCCGCCCGCACAGCCCTGGCTCGAGCCCGACGTCAACGACCACCTGGAGCGTCTGTCCGACCACGGCGTGTCCGGTGCCGTGCTGGTGCCGATCGGGTTCGTCTCCGACCACATGGAGGTCCGCTTCGACCTCGACACCGAGGCGCTGGCCACCGCCGAGCGGCTGGGTCTGCCCTGCACCCGGGCGGCCACGGTCGGCACGGACCCGCGGTTCGTCGCCGCCGTCCGCGAGCTGGTGCTCGAACGGGCGGCCGTCGTGCGGGGCGAGGAGCCCGTGCGGGCCGCACTCGGCCGGCTCGGCCCGAGCCACGACGTCTGCCCGCTCGGCTGCTGCCCGAACGAGCGCGACCCGCAGCGCCCGGCGCTGTGCGGCGCCTGATGGGCGAGCTGCGGGGCGCCGGCGAGCCCGGCGAGCTGCTCGCCCTGGCGACGGACGCCGCGACCGCCGCCGCCCGGCTGGTCCGCGAGGAGCGGCCCCGGGGCGGCCTCGAGGTCACGGCCACGAAGTCCAGCGCGACGGACATCGTGACCGTGATGGACCAGCGCGCCGAGGCCCTGATCGTGGAGCGCATCTCGGCCGCCCGGCCGGACGACGGTTTCCTCGGCGAGGAAGGGGCCGAGCGGGCCGGCACCTCCGGCGTGACCTGGGTGGTCGACCCGATCGACGGCACGGTCAACTACCTGTACGAGATCCCCGCCTACGCCGTGAGCGTGGCCGCCCGGGTCGACGGTCGGGTGGTGGCCGGCGCCGTCGTGAACCCGGCCAGCGGTGAGACGTGGACCGCCGAGCGCGGCACGGGGGCCTGGCTCGACGGCCGGCCGGTGCGGGTCAACGCGGCACCGGACCTGGCGATGGCGCTGGTGGCCACCGGCTTCGGCTACGCGCCGGCCCGGCGCGCCCGCCAGGCCGACATCCTGCGGGCGTTGATCCCGCAGGTTCGCGACGTGCGGCGGGCGGGCGCCGCGTCCCTGGACCTGTGCGCGGTCGCGACCGGCCGGGTCGACGCGTACTACGAGCAGGGCCTCAAGCCGTGGGACCTCGCCGCCGGCGGGCTGGTCGCCGAGGAGGCAGGCGCCGTGGTCGGCGGCCTGCACGGGCGGGAGGCGGGGGAGGCGCTGGTCGTGGCGGCGCCGCGCGGGCTCTTCGAGCCGCTGACGGACCTGCTGGCCGGGCTGGACGCCGACCGGCTGGTGGAGGGTTGAGCGTTCGACTACCCGACGGGGTGCTCGGCCGCGAGCCGCTGGAGCGACTCGAGCTCGCCGAGGCGGATCTGCTCGAGGTACTCGTCGCCCTCGAGACGGGCTTCGGCGAGGGACTGGTTGGCCGACTCCATGCGGGCCTGGATCTCGTGCTGGAACTCGCTCATTTCGCCAGCCTCTCACCGTCCGTGCGTCGCTGACGCGGTGTGGGACTACCCGGAGTGGGTACGCCTGGAAACCGCTCGATCGTGTCAGACGTCTCAGACCAGGACAACTGTGTCGAATTGCCGTGGAGTGCCGTCGCGGTGAACAGCCGTCGACGCGGTCGGACGGACGTCTGCGGCAGTCGCCCGAGTGAGGTACAGTCCGCCGTCGCGCGAGCAGCCCGCGCCGCTTTCGAGACGGCGCGTGGAGTCCGGGCACAAACCGGGAGTGTCGTGCGTTACATGGCCCGCAGCACCACCGCAACCAGCACCGCAGCTACTGACGATCCGCGTAACGAGCACCGATGAACGTGGCCCCACCGCCACCCTCTCGGCGAAAGGGTGACA
>DASVBQ010000075.1:0-2683 GCA_036375795.1 Actinomycetes bacterium | reverse complement strand
CCCCGTTGGGACCGAGGAACCCGTACACCTCCCCCCGCCGCACCGACAGGCTGACCGCGTCCACCGCAGTGAGGCGAGGACCGTAGCGCTTGGTGAGCCCGCGGACCTCCACGACGGTCTCGGAGCCCGTGGCGGTGCCGGCGGGTGAGCGCACCGTCATCGGCTCTGCTGCTTGAGCACGGCCCGCCGCTCGCGGTACTCCTGCTCACTGATCTCGCCGGCGGCGAACCGCTCGGCCAGCCTGGCCTCGCCGGCACGGGGGCCCGCGAGCGCCCGGTTGCGGCGTCCGACGAGCACGACCGTCGTGACGATGCCGGCCACCAGCACGAGCCAGAGGATCGGGAACACCGGCCACCAGGCCCCCGGGCCGTCCCACCGATCGGCAGACAGGGCCGGGAGAACCTGCTGGGAAAGAAACGCGGTTGTCGACATGGTGTCTCCTCTGACGAGTCGTTGCTGACACCTCGATCGTCGTGAGGAACCGGGGCCTGCGTCGTCGGCCCGAGGGAGGCACTTGCGCTGTGCCCGTCGGCGCAGCCGCTGCGTGCGGCATACGCCTCATGAGGTATGCCGTCACCCCGCCCAGCCGGGCCGGACCAGCCCCGTCTCGTAAGCCATCACGACGAGCTGTGCCCGGTCGCGGGCCTCCAGCTTGACCATCGCCCGGCTGACGTGCGTCTTGGCGGTCGCGGGGCTCATCACCAGCCGCGCCGCGATCTCGTCGTTGCTGAGCCCTTCACCGACGAGTGCGACGACCTCCCGCTCCCGCTCGGTGAGCGGCGCGAGCAGCTCAGGCGGCCGCGTCCGACGACTGCGGCTCGCGAACTCCGCGATCAGCCGTCGCGTCACGTTCGGGGAGAGCAACGCGTCTCCACGGGCGACCGCTCGCAGCCCGTGCAGCAGCTCGACCGGCTCGGTGTCCTTGACCAGGAAGCCGCTGGCCCCGGTCCGGAGCGCCTCGAAGACGTACTCGTCCAGGTCGAACGTGGTCAGGATGATCACTCGCGTCGCCGTCAGGGCGGGGTCGGCGGCGATCCGTCGAGTCGCCTCGAGACCGTCGAGCTCGGGCATCCGGATGTCCATGAGCACGATGTCGGGACTGGTTGCCCCGACCACAGTGACGGCCTCGCCACCGTTGGCGGCCTCGCCGACGACTTCCACGTCGGCCTCCGCGTCCAGGAGTGCGCGCAGCCCGGCGCGCACGAGCGCCTGGTCGTCGGCAAGCACCACCCGGATCACTTGACACCGTCCAGCGGCAGCGTCGCGACCAGACGGATGCCTCCCGACGGTGAGGGCCCCACGGTCAGCGCGCCGCCCAGTGCCGCGGCCCGCTCTCGCATGCCCCGGATGCCGCTTCCCTCACCGAGCGCACCAGCCCCAGCCCCGGCTCCGTCGTCGTCGACCTGCACAGAGAGCTGGTCGAGGCCGTAGCCGAGGCGGATGTCCGCATGCCGTGCGCCTGAGTGCCGGACGACGTTGGTGATCGCCTCCTGGACGATCCGGAACGCCGCCAGCTCGACTGCGGCAGGCAGTGGTCGTACGGCGCCCTCCACCAGCTTGCGGACGGCGAGCCCGGCGTGGCCGCTGCGCTCGACCAGGCCGTCCAGCGAGTCGAGCATGGACGCGGGCTCGCGCGGCGCGGCCTCGGACTCGTCGCGTAGGACGCCTACCAGCGAGCGCAGCTCTGCCAGCGCTTCCTTGCTGGCGTCCTTGATGGCCGCCAACGCGGTCTGCGCCTGTTCGGGACGCCGGTCGACCAGGTGGAGGGCGACTCCGGCCTGCACGTTGATCAGCGACATGTGATGAGCGACGACGTCGTGCAGCTCGCGGGCGATGCGCAGCCGCTCCTCGTTGGCCAGCCGGCGTTCGGTCTCGGCCCGGGCCTGTCGCGCCGCGGCCGCGCGCTCGATGCGCACCCTGGCAACCTCGCCGGCGATCAGGATCACCAGCGCCCACGCCCCCACGCCGAGCGCCTGGCCCCAGGACCAGCCCTCGCCGCCGAACAGCGGCCGCAGGGCGAAGTGCCCGACGTACACGAACCCGGCGGCGAGCCAGGCGGCGGTGCGATGACCGCGCACGACAGCCGCGAAGAGGGCGACGACCAGGCTGATGATCATCGGGCCGTAGGCGTAGCCGCGCAGCAGGTAGCCGAGGGTCACCGCGGCGACGAACCACAGCACCTGCACAGGGCGTTGCCGCAGCCAGAGCAGCGCGACCGGGGTGGCCGTCGCGAGCGCGATCGCCAGCCCGTCGAGCGGGCGCCGGTCGGGCTGGCCCTGGGACGCGCCGACGGTGCCGAGCACCTGGAAGACGGCCAGCGCCAACGGCCCGGCCACCTCCAGGACCCGCCGGCCCGACGCCGGTCGGTCGGCTGCGTTCTCCACACGTGAACGGTAGGCGAGCCGGCGAGGGATCTCATCGCCCCCGGGATGCACCCGCCGCTACTCCCGCCGGAGTACGCGCGCCCTCGGCAACGGTGGTCCTTGGACCCTTCCCCGACGTCGGGACGCGGGCGACGCTGCTCACAGAACCGGCCACGGTCGGGAGAGATCATGGACATCCTGCCCACGGGGCTCCGAGCGGCGACACCGACCGACCTCCGCGAGGCCTCGGAGCACGCGACTCGCAGCATCGCCTCGTACTTCGACGCATTCTCCCCGGCACCGAGCTGGGGCGAGCTCCC
>DASVBQ010000049.1:0-2382 GCA_036375795.1 Actinomycetes bacterium | reverse complement strand
GGCCAGCGCCGACAGGACGGTCCAGGAGAAGGTGTCCCGCTCGGGCAGCTGGCCGCGGGTGGTCGGGAGCGACACGGTCACCTCGAGCGTGGCGGGGTCGAGGTGGAACCGGCAGGTCAGCTGGGCGGTCTCGATCGCGTGGGGGAGGAGCATCGCGCAGGCCTCGTCGACCGCGATGCGCAGGTCCTCGATCTCGTCGAGGGTGAAGTCGAGCCGGGCGGCCAGCCCGGCGGTGGCGGTGCGCAGCACGGAGAGGTACGCCGAGTCGGCCGGCAGCCTGATCTCGACCGCATCCTCGACGGGCGTGCCGGGCTCCGTGCCGGTCACCTCGCCGAGGGTCGAGCGCGAGCCGCTGCCCGAGTCGGTGACGACGCGTTCGCTCACCCTGGTGCCTCCCGTTGTCTGTGCCCGGGCGGTGGCGCCGGGCGGGTCACGCCAGCCCGCACGCTACAACGTCGTGGCGGTGCCGACGGTGCCCGCCCGGGCCTTGGGCGCCGTTACTTCAGCTCGACGAAGATCACGTGCGTGTCGGTGTCGCCGATGTTCTCCCCGACGTGGGTCTGGGCCGGCAGCCAGCCGACCTCGTGCAGCGGCTTCTCGACGTCCGCCGACCCGTCGCCGACCTGCAGCCGCCGCCGGAAGCTCGTCAGCGTCACCATCACGCTGTCCGGGTGGCTGTGCGGCAGTGTCCGGTCTCCTGGCTGGTCGCGGTACTCCAGCACGCGCACGCGGTCGTTCTCGAACACCGTCGTGTAGAGCTCGGGGTTCGTGGTCGTCGGGTCCTCGGCCACCGCTGGTCTCCTTACGGTCGGGTGGCCCGGGCCGGGCCAGCGACCATGCAACACCGGTCAGCCCTGATCGGCCAGCCTCCGCAGCGCCTCGCCGGTCACCCGGTACGGCACCCACTCGGTCAGGGCCTCGGCGCCGATGGACCGGTAGAAGCCGCGGGCGTCCTCGTTCCAGTCCAGGACCCACCACTCGAACCGCGGGTAGCCGCGCTCGACGCAGACCCGTGCCAGTGCCCGCAGCAGGCTGATGCCGACACCGCTGCCGCGCACATCGGGCCGGACGTAGAGGTCCTCGAGGTAGAGACCGTGCTCGCCGAGCCAGGTCGAGTAGTTGAGGAACCACACCGCCATGCCCGCGACCCGGCCGTCGTCGGTGACGGCGACGTGGCCGAACACCGACGGGGTGGCGGCGAACAGCGTCCGGTGCAGGTGCTCCTCGGTGGCGACCACCTCGTGGGCCGCTCGCTCGAACTCCGCGAGCTCGCGGATCATGGCGAGGATCTCCGGGACGTCGTCCGGGGTTGCGGGGCGGACCGTCACGGCGGGGGCGGGGGCAGGCACCCGCCCATTCTGCGGTGCGTCAGAGCGCCGTGCGCGCGACCTGCAGCGGGGTCGCCCGGCCACGGACGACGAGCACCCCGCGGCCGACCGGGCCGGGCGGGGTCCGCGGGAGGCGTACGCCGAAGAGGTCACCATCGACGGCCGCCACCTGGCCCAGCAGCACGCCGGTGCGCCCGCGCCTCGCCTCGACCGTCAGGCCCCGGAAGCAGCCGGCCATGTCGGACGCTGAGCCGGCCAGGACGAGTGACGCGCCCTCGGCGTCCGGACGCAGCATGCCCAGCAGCGGTTGCTCCACCGGGGTGTCGTGCAAGGTCTCGGCGTCGTCCGCGAGCACCGTGAGGTCGGGCCGGGCGGCGAGCAGCTCGGCCAGCTGCGCCGCGTCCGCCGGGCCGAGGCAGGCCAGCACCCCGGGCTCGCCGGCGAGCCGGTGCAGCGGCGAGCGCCGGTGCGCGACCACGGCGACCGGCCGGCCCTGGTGACGTTGCCACCGCCCGACCGCCGCGAGCGTGGTGGACCGCCCGCTTCCGGGTGGTCCGGCGACGACCAGGGCCGGACCATGAGCCAGCAGGTCCACGCCCACCGGGTCGAGCTCGTCGCCGCCCACGCCGAGCAGGACCCAGCCGGGCCCGGTGGCGAAAGCCTTGGCGTCGGTCTCGACGGCCTCGGCGTCGAGGGACGAGGGCAGCGGCTCGACCCGCATCGGGCCACCGCCGCTTACCCGGTGGCTGTGTCGCCGGCGAGCTGCCTCGGCGATCCGGGCCAGGGCCGCGACCTGCCCGGCGCCACGTGGATCGCCGGCCAGCAGCCCGAGCTGACCCTCGGTCGTGTCCGCTCCGACCAGTGCCCGGCCGGGCGGCAGGTGCGAGGGCACCTGGCGGGGGCCGATGCCGGCCAGCGCGTAGTCGGCGGGGTCCGCCAGGCGCAGGACGATGCGGTCCCGGAACATCGCTCCGACCCGGCTGGTCAGAGCCGCGCGGTCGCCGGTGAGGACGACCCGGATGCCCACGGCGGCACCCTCGCGAACCAGCCGGGA
>DASVBQ010000039.1:0-7747 GCA_036375795.1 Actinomycetes bacterium | reverse complement strand
CGCCAGCTGGCGTTGGTGAGAGGAATGCAGCACCCCTGCGCTGCCGGTCCCCGTCACGCTCTCTGCGGCTATCCAAGAACCGGGAGCTCCGACGATGCCTCAGCTGTCGCTCGCAGCGCGACTCTATGTCGCGAGCGTCGTGGTGGCGGCCTGTGTTCTCGCGGTTCTCGCGGTGATCTACCTACCCCGTGAGAACGTCGACGAGGTCCTGATCCTCGCGCTTCTGTACGTGGTCAGCGAGTCATTGTCGGCTCGTGGTAGTCAGGACATGCTGTCGATCTCGCTCGGTTCGGTCACGGCATTGGCCGCCATTCCGATGGTCGGCCCGTGGGGTGCGGTTCTTGTAGCTCTAACTGCTGCTCTTGCCAGAGACTCCCAGTCGAACGGACCGGTCAAGCGGCTCTTCAATGGCTCGCAATTGGCCATCTCGGCGGGAGCCGCGGGAGCTGCCTATCTCGCACTGGGCGGGCCCGAGGGGCTGACGGCTCACGACTTCCCCCGAGTTCTGTTCCCAATTCTTGTCGCCGACATCGTGCATTGCGCCGTCAACGGAGCCCTCGTGGCGGTGGTTGTAGGTCTAGATCGGCACGTGTCGCCGCTTCGCGTCTTTCAGGGCACGATGGCCCACTCGGTCGTGCCCTACCTCGCCTATGGACTGTTTGGCGTGTCGCTCGCGGTCCTGTGGGAGGGCGCCGACGTCGGTGCGGCTGCGGCGCTCCTGCTGCTCCTGCCACTCTTCGTCGCGCGCTGGGCGTACGCCCAGTACGCCGAAGAGCAGCGGGCGTACGACCGCACGGTGCGCGCTCTCATGGCTGCCGTCGAGACCAAGGACGTCTACACCCGGGGCCACAGCGAGCGGGTCTCGGCCGCGTCCGTGCTCATCGCCCGCGCGATCGGGATGCGCGAGGACCGCGTCCACTCGCTGCGGTATGCCGGCATGCTGCACGACGTCGGAAAGCTCGGCGTCCCGACTCGAGTCCTGCAGAAGAACGGCCGGCTGACCGAGGGCGAGTTCGCCGCCATCCAACGACACCCGATGCAGGGACTCGAGATCGTCCGGGAGATCGAGTTCCTGGACGAGGCGATGGCCGGGATCATGCACCACCACGAGCGGCTCGACGGGCTCGGCTACCCGATGGGCCTCGCCGGCGACCAGATCCCGGAGTTCGCCCGCGTCATCGCGGTGGCCGACGCGTTCGACTCCATGACGACCACTCGGTCCTACCGTGGAGCCCGGTCGGTCGAGGAGGCGATGGCCGAGCTGCAGCGCTGTGCGGGTACCCAGTTCGACCCGCAGATGGTCGCGGCGCTCATCGCAGCAGTGGACGAGCACGGTTGGTCGCCGGAGATGACGCCGCTGTTCAGCGTCCCGGACGACATGTCGCTCGAGAGCGAGGTCGCGGGCTTCGACCACGACGACCCGACGGACGCCGCCGTGCCGGACCGCAGGCCATGACCGCCGCGCTCCGCCGCCGGCTGGACGACGCGGGCACCACCGGACAGCTGGTGGTCGTGGCGGCCGGCGCCCTGCTGGCGATTGCTGCCGTCGTGGTCACCGCGTCGCCCGGTGGCTTCGTCGACCTGCGTATCGCAGCCTCTTTCGCAGCCTTCATCGCGTTCGGCGAGCTGGTGCGGGTCACCCTTCCGGGCGGCCGTGACGCGGCGCCCATCGCGACCGCCGGTGCGTTGGCGTACACGCTCCTGACGAAGTACCCCAACCAGCCTGCGGACCACGGAGCCCTGCAGGTGGTAGCCGTCGTCGTCGTCGCGATGCTCCTGGGGGTGTCCCCGCACGTCGTGGTGGGTCGGGCACCGTCGGTCGACACGCTCGCCCGCCGCCTGCTCACGGTCGGCTTCGCCGCAGGTGTCTTCCGCGGGACGAACCTCGACGAGTTCGTTGTGGACCTGACCTCCGCGCCCCTGGCGCTCGTGATGGTGGGCATCGTCGTGGCGACCCTGTTCGTGGACGCCGTGCTCACAGCCGCGGTGCGTGCCGGTGCCGACCGGGCCCCCTTCGCCCCCGTCCTGCGCAACGAGCTCCGGGCCCAGGCCGGGATCGGCTCTGCCATCGGCTCGACGGGCGCGCTGATCGCCCTCGCCGCGAGCATCATGGGTGTCTGGGCGTTGCCGGTGTTCGTCGTGCCGCTGCTGCTCACGCAGTTCGCGTTCCGGCGGTACGCCGCGATCCGCGAGTCGTCGCTGCAGACGATCCGCGCACTGTCCCGTGTCACCGAGCTCGGCGGCTACACCGAGACCGGGCACTCCCGCCGGGTCAGTCAGCTCGCCGTCGCCGTCGGCCGCGAGCTCGGCATGAGCGATGACGACCTGCGCGACCTGGAGTACGCCGCGCTGATGCACGACATCGGCCAGCTCTCGCTCTCCGAGCCGATCCCCGGCGGCGCGACGGTCGTCGCCGCACCGGCCGACCAGCGGCGCATCGCCGCGCTCGGTGCCGATGTCATCCGCCAGACCGGCGTCCTCGACGACGTGGCCACGATCGTCGACCAACAGGCCGAGCCCTACCGCCGGGCGCACCAGACCACGCGAGCGGACATCCCGCTCGCCAGCCGCATCATCAAGGCGGTCAACGCCTACGACGACCTCGTCGGCGACACCTACGAGACGACGCCGCGCCTCGAGGCGCTCGAGCGGCTGCGCCTGGGCATGGCCTACGAGTACGACCCGACGGTCGTCGACTCGCTGTCCAAGATCGTCGAGCGTACGGCGCGGCTCGGGGTCTGACGGCCCCGGGCCGACACCAGCAGCAGCCCGACACCTGACGCGACGAGGACGTCGCCGGGACTGACGACCTGCGGATGCCACGGCAGGGCCACCGGGATCACGTCGCCGAGCCAGGGCAGCAGCGTTCTCGGGCCCTGCGGCTCGCGTATCGCGTCGGCCGACAGCCCGAGCTCGGCGCGCGTGAGGCCTGCCCGAGCCGCCGCGTCGTAGGAGACCGGCATGGCCGCGTTGGCCGCGACCACGACGACGTTGAGCAGCAGGCCGGCGCCGATCAGCGGCGTGCCGGCGACCCGCCAGTTGCCGTAGACGAACAGGCCGACGAGCAGGGTGGTGAGCACCAGGGCGCTGACCCGCGCCGCCCCGGAGCCGGGCACCCACGCCGACGTGCCCAGCTGCACGGCCGCGGCCGCCACGAGCAGCCGGACCGCGCGCAGCCGGACGTGGGCCAGCCCGCCCCCCGTGACCAGGGTGGCCGCAAGAGCGAGCACGGCGACGAGGAGGACCAGGACCACGCCGGTTAGTCTCGCCTGCCGATGTCGTCCAGACGGGGAGGCCCGCCCACCGTGTTCGAGACCGTGCTCGTCGCCAACCGTGGCGAGATCGCGCGGCGCATCATCCGCACCGTGCGGCGGATGGGGCTGCGGGCGATCGCCGTGCACTCGGAGGTCGACGCGAACCTCCCGTTCGTCCGTGAGGCCGACGAGGCCGTCAACATCGGGCCGGCTGCGCCCGCGCAGAGCTACCGCGACGTCGAGGCGGTCCTCGAGGCGGCCCGCCAGTCCGGGGCCGAGGCGATCCACCCGGGATACGGCGTCCTCGCAGAAGACCCCACCTTCGCGGCGCGGGTACGCGACGCCGGCCTGGTCTGGGTCGGCCCGTCGCCCGAGGCGATCGAGCAGATGGGCGACAAGATCCGCGCCCGCAACCTGGTCGCGGCGGCCGGGGTCCCGGTCTCGCGCGGGACGGCCAGCCCCGTCGCGGACGTGGGCGGCGCGCTGCGCGCGGCCGAGAGCATCGGCTACCCGCTGATGGTCAAGGCGTCCGCCGGCGGTGGCGGGATGGGGATGGCGGTCGCGGCGGACGCGGAGGCACTGCGGACCGAGTTCGAGCGGGTGCAGGGCTTCGCCGGCCGGACGTTCGGTGACCCGGCCGTCCTGCTGGAGCGGTACTTCCCTCGCGTACGCCATGTCGAGGTGCAGATCCTCGGGCTCGCGGACGGCACCGTGGTCGCCCTGGGCGAGCGGGACTGCTCGGTCCAGCGGCGAAACCAGAAGCTCGTCGAGGAGACCCCCTCGCCCGCCGTGACGCCCGAGCTGCGGACGCGGATGGTCGAGGCGGCCGTCCGCGCCGGCGAGGCGGTCGGCTACCGGAACGCCGGCACCGTCGAGTGCCTCCTCGACGTCGAGACCGGGGAGTTCGTCTTCCTGGAGATGAACACGCGGCTGCAGGTCGAGCACCCGGTGACGGAGCTGGTCTACGGCATCGACCTCGTGGAGCAGCAGCTTCGCGTCGCGGCCGGCGCACCGGTCACGTTCGACCCGAACGGCCTCCAGCCGAGCGGGCACGCCATCGAGCTGCGGGTGAACGCTGAGGACCCGAAGCGGTTCTTCCCGGGGCCCGGCGCCATCACAGTCTGGGAGGAGCCCCGCGGCGACGGCGTACGCGTCGACGCCGGCTACGCGGCGGGCACGTCGGTCACCCCGCACTACGACTCGCTGATGGCCAAGCTCGTGGTCCACGGGGTCGACCGCGACCAGGCGCTCCAGCGGGCTCGGGCCGCGGTCTCGGCGTTCCGGGTGGAGGGCCCGAAGTGCAACCTCCCGTTCCTGGCCGAGCTGCTCGAGAACCCGGAGTTCGTCTCGGGCGACTACGACACCGGCCTGGTGGCCAGGATGCGCCCGTAGACCCCTGTGGTTGGATGCACGCGTGGCGAAAGAGATCCGCGCGGAGATGGTCGCGAACGTCTGGAAGGTCGTCGTCACCCAGGGTGACTCCATCGCCGACGGCGACACGGTGGTCATCCTCGAGTCGATGAAGATGGAGATCCCCGTGCTCGCGGAGAGTGACGGCACCGTGTCCGCCCTCCACGTGGGGGAAGGCGACGTCGTCCAGGAGGGCGACGTCATCGCTGTGATCGAGTAGTCACCCCTCCGGCTCAAGGTCCGCCCCGAGCCTCCCGAAAGACCTTTCGTGAGCGGATCGGAGCAGCCCCAGTCGGTCGTGCCGTTCCTGCGCGCCCTCAGCGAGGTCGGCGGGTCGGACCTGCACATCAAGGTGGGCTCGCCCCCGCGCGTGCGCATCGACGGACGCCTGCGCAAGCTCCAGGCGCCGAACCTGACGCCCACCGACACCGAGCACATGGTCAACGAGGTGCTGCGCGACGACCTCGTCGAGGAGTTCCAGCGCACCAACGAGGCGGACTTCGCGTACTCGGTGCCTGGTCTCGGCCGGTTCCGGGTCAACGCGTTCCGCTCGCGCGGCTCTGCCGGCCTCGTGTTCCGCCGGGTGAGCGTCGGCGCGATCCCGCTCGACGAGCTCGGCCTGCCGCCGGTGCTGTCCGCCCTGGCCATGGAGCCGCGCGGCCTGGTGCTCGTCACCGGTCCCACCGGCTCTGGCAAGACCACGACGCTCGCCGGCATGATCGACCACATCAACAACAACCGCGAGGTCCACTGCGTCACCATCGAGGACCCGATCGAGGTGCTGCACTTCGACAAGCTGTCGATGATCAACCAGCGCGAGGTCAGGCTGGACACCTCCGACTTCGCGACCGCGCTGCGGGCCGCGATGCGCCAGGACCCCGACGTCATCCTGGTCGGCGAGATGCGCGACACCGAGACGGTCAAGGCGGCGCTGGCCGCATCGGAGACCGGTCACTTCGTCATGTCGACGCTGCACACGACCGACGCCCAGGAGACCATCACCCGCGTCATCGACTTCTTCCCGCCGCACGAGCAGAAGCAGGTTCGCCTCGCCCTCGCCGGCGCGCTGCGCGGCATCATCTGCCAGCGGCTCGTGCCGCGGGCCGACGGGCAGGGCCGCTGCGTGGCCATGGAGATCTGCGTCGCCACCGGGCGCATCGCCGACGCCATCGCCGACGAGGACAAGACCTCCACGATCGAGGAGCTGATCAAGGAGGGCGCGTACTACGGCATGCAGACCTTCGACCAGCACCTCGTTGCGCTGATCCGCGACGGTGTCATCACGCTGGAGGCGGCGATGGCCGCGTCCACCAACCCGCACGACCTCACCGTCGAGCTGCGCCGCCTCGGGCTCGTCGCCTAATGGGGCGTGCACAGCGGCTGGCGAGTACGGCAGCAGGATGAGGCGTGGGTACAAAGGTGCCCCGGCGCGATCCCCGCTATAAAGGCCGACGTGGCGGAGGTCGAGGTCGTCGTCGCCCATCACGAGCGGGCGACCCTGCGCGTCGGTGACGTGTTCCTGAAGATCGACGCTGATCAGACGCGCACCGACGTCGAGGTCGAGGCGATGGCTAGGGCGCCGATCCCGACTCCGGAGGTCCTGTGGCGGAGGCCGCCCGTGCTCGCGCTCGCCGCCCTCCCGGGGACGGCCCTCGGCCGCCTCGGCGAGCCCTCGATCGCGTCGTCGTCGGCGTGGGCCGCGGCGGGTGCCGCCGCACGGATGCTGCACGACGCGCCGCTGCCGCCATGGCCCGGTAGGAGGAGCCTCGACGAGTTGGCGTCGCACCTCGACGGCCAATGCGAGTGGCTCGTCACGAACGGCGTCCTACCCACCGACGTGGTCACGCGCAACCGCCGGATTGCCGAGGCTGCGCTCCGGCCGTGGACACCGGTGTTCGCGCACGGCGACCTGCAGGTCACCCACGTGTTCGTCGACGGTGACGAGATCACCGGCGTGCTCGACTGGTCCGAGGCGGGCCAGGGCGACGCCCTGTACGACCTCGCCAGCTTGACGTTCGGACACGAGGAGCACCTCGGCGAGGTCGTCGCCGGCTACGGCACCGGCGTCGACCTCGACGTGATCCGCGCGTGGTGG
This sequence comes from Actinomycetes bacterium, assembly GCA_036375795.1. Lineage (GTDB taxonomy): Bacteria > Actinomycetota > Actinomycetes > JACCUZ01 > JACCUZ01 > DASVBQ01. Next base: position 988 of record DASVBQ010000039.1, on the reverse strand, counting down.
TCGATGCGAAGCCTGCTGGCGATCCGCTGGCTGATCGAGCACGGCTTCGACCCGTTCTCGCCAGGCTGCGAGGTCGACGTGCTGAGATCCCGGTTGTGAGACTGCACGCACTCAGCTGCTGGTGAGCACGCCGTGCTCGACGCAGCGGGCCGTCCAGCCGCGGGGAAGCACCTGCACGACCATCCGCCGGCGGCACCGGCTGCAGTAGCGCGGCGGCTCCAGCTCGCGGCGCGCGGCGCACGCCGGGTGGTCGCCGCCCGGCTCCCCGCACTGGTCGCAGAACGGCTCGGCCACGGCTCGTAGGCTAGGCCACCGTGGCTCTCGACCGGGGTGCGCGTGCTGTCGTGGTCCGCGAGGTGACGCCTGAGGACACCGCCCGCGCCCTCGGCAGCGGCGACCTCGAGGTGCTCGGGACGCCCCGCCTGCTCGCCTGGTGCGAGCAGGCGACCGTCGCGGCCGTCGCCGACGGGCTCGACGAAGGACGTACCTCGGTAGGCACCCGCGTCGAGATCGCCCACGAGCGGGCCAGCACCGTTGGGACCACCGTGACGGTCACCGCCGAGCTGACCCACGTCGACGGGCGGCTGCTGCGCTTCGACGTCGTGGCCGAGCAGGAGGCGGACGGGGCGATCGCGGTGGTCGGGCGCGGCACGGTGACCCGTGTGGTCGTCGACCGGGAGCGCTTCCTCCGCCGTCTCTGACCGCGCAGGTGTTCGCCGACCGGGTCGGTCAGGCCAGCTCGAGCAGGTAAACGATCAGCTGCGTCTGCTGCGAGGGCCACCAGTCGCGGTCGGGTGCCCGGACGAAGCCCATCCGCTCGTAGATGCGGTGCGCCGTCTGCATCTCCGGCAGCGAGCTGAGCGCGACGGCGGTGCAGCCCTGCTCGCGGGCCCGGTCGACGCACCACTGCGCCAGCGCACCGCCGACGCCGCGGCCACGGGCGTCCGGGGCCACCGCGAGCATCCGGAACTCCGCCTCGCCCGGACGG
>DASVBQ010000016.1:0-2004 GCA_036375795.1 Actinomycetes bacterium | reverse complement strand
ACCCGGCGCGCACGTGGGCGGCGCAGCGCGGGCAGCGCAGGTCCTGTGAGGTGGAGGTGCTCACTCAGGGACCGTCGGCGCGCTCCAGCCGGTCCTTGAGCGCGAACATGTCCGCCTTCCACCGCCGGACCCGCCGCTCCCGCGCCCGGCGCACCCGGCGCGGCGAGAGGGACCTGGCCGGGTCGGCCCGCAGGTACCAGTGCACGACGGTGCCCTCGGCGACCGGTTCGAGCCAGACCTCCATGCTGCCGCGCAGGGCCCCGGTCACCGCCCACTGCTGGCCCTTCACCCCGCGGTCTCGCGTGACGCGGGGCACCAGGTCGGGCCACCACCGGATCCACGAGGCGGGGTCGGCCACGAGCGGAGCCAGCACCGAGGGGACCGCCCGGACGTACGTCTCGTCGGCGACGTCGATCGCCGGCGCGTCCGGAGGGGCGGCTGGTGCGGAGGCACCGTGGCGGTCGGGCACGGCGTAACAGTATGGTCACGTTCCAAGTTCGTTACCGGCCGGTACGTGACCGAGGAGCTGCACCCCTGTGGACGAGTACACCTCACCCCTGCTGGTAGAGCCGCCAGCCGATGCCAACCTCACCGACATCATCGTGCTCAACGCCACCGAGGTGCCGCACCGCGTCGCCTTCCGCCGCCGGGCCGGCGACCGGTGGCTCGACGTCACGGCCAGCGAGTTCCTCACCGAGGTGCAGGGGGTCGCCAAGGGCCTGATGGCGGCGGGAGTGCAGGCCGGCGACCGGGTCGGCCTGATGGCCAAGACGCGGTACGAGTGGACGCTGGTCGACTTCGCGATCTGGACCGCGGGCGCGGTCACGGTGCCGATCTACGAGACCTCCTCGGCGGAGCAGGTGCAGTGGATCCTCAGCGACTCCGGCGCCGTGGCGTGCATCGTCGAAAGTCCCGAGCATGCTGAGATCGTCGCGGAGATCAAGGGCTCGCTGTCCGACCTGAAGCACCTGTGGACCATCGATGCCGGCGCGGTCGAGGAGCTGACCGGGGCGGGCAGGGGCGTCAGCGACGAGGAGCTGGAGGCGCGGCGTACGACCGCGAACGCCGACGACCTCGCGACGATCATCTACACGTCGGGCACCACCGGCCGGCCGAAGGGCTGCGAGCTCACGCACGGGAACTTCTGGTTCGAGGCCGCGAACGTCATCAGCGCCAAGGACACCGACGCGACCTTGGCTCACGTCTTCACCGACGAGAACGCCTCGACCCTGCTGTTCCTGCCGCTCGCGCACGTGTTCGCTCGGATGATCCAGGTCGGCGTCGTGATGGGCCGGTCGACCCTCGGGCACACCGCCGACGCCAAGCGGCTGCTCGACGACCTGGCGACGTTCCAGCCGACGTTCATCCTGTCCGTGCCGCGGGTGTTCGAGAAGGTCTACAACTCCTCGGAGCAGAAGGCCGAGGCCGCCGGCAAGGGCAAGATCTTCCACGCGGCTGCGGCGACCGCGATCGCCTACAGCGAGGCTCTCGACCACGGCGGCGCGAGCATCGGGCTGAAGGCCAAGCACGCGCTGTTCGACAAGCTCGTCTACGGCAAGCTCCGCACGGCGCTCGGCGGCAAGGTGCACTGGGCGGTGTCCGGCGGCGCGCCGCTCGGGGCGCGGCTCGGCCACTTCTACCGCGGCATCGGCCTGACCGTGCTGGAGGGCTACGGCCTCACCGAGACCACGGCCGCGTCGACCGTGAACACGCCCGGCATGATCAAGATCGGCACGGTCGGCCGGCCGCTGCCCGGGGTCTCCGTGCGCATCGCCGAGGACGGCGAGGTGCTCATCAAGGGCGGCCAGGTCTTCGTCGGCTACTTCAACAATCCGGCGGCCACCGAGGAGGCGCTGCTCGACGGGTGGTTCCACTCCGGCGACCTGGGCGAGCTGGACGAGGACGGCTGCCTGCGCATCACCGGGCGCAAGAAGGAGATCATCATCACCGCGGCCGGCAAGAACGTCGCCCCGGCGGTGCTCGAGGACCGGCTGCGGGCGCACC
>DASVBQ010000009.1:0-10074 GCA_036375795.1 Actinomycetes bacterium | reverse complement strand
GGGAAGGCACGAGCAGGCCTGGACTGCAGACGGCTGGGTCGGTCGGTTCGGGCTGCCGTTCGACATCGCGGCCACTGGCTATGGCCACGGCCCGGAGGATGTCGCCGCCGTGAGGGTCGACTCCGCCGACTTGCTCGTCGGCTACTTCGACGCCGTCCACGCGCGGACCATGGGCTACGTCCAGCGGTTGGCCGACGAGGACCTCGACCGCGTCGTCGACGAGCGCTGGGACCCTCCAGTGACTCTTGGCGTCCGTCTGGTCAGCGTGATCAGCGACGACCTCCAGCACGCCGGCCAGGCCGCGTTCCTTCGCGGCGTCACCGAGCGCAGGGCCGGCGAGCGGGGCTGACGTCAGGGCTCGGCGAGCCAGGACGTTCGGCCCTGTCCGCAGCATGCGACGCTGCTGCTAATGGGCATGTCGGCCAGGCGAACGCGAGCGGGAGGTCCGGTGGAGCTGAGCGCCGTGCAGATCGAGAAGCCAGACGACGTCAACGTCATCGTCGGGCAGTCGCACTTCATCAAGTCCGTCGAGGACCTGCACGAGGTGCTCGTCGGCTCCAGCCCACACCTGCAGTTCGGCATCGCGTTCTGCGAGGCGTCGGGACCGTGCCTGGTGCGGCGATCGGGCAACGCCGAGGACCTGGTCGACCTGGCGACGCGGAACGCCCTGGCCATCGCCGCCGGGCACACGTTCGTCGTGCTGCTCCGGAACGGCTTCCCGGTCAACGTGCTGAACCAGGTCAAGCAGGTGCCTGAGGTGTGCACCGTGTTCTGCGCGACGGCGAACGCCGCGGAGGTCCTCGTCGCCGAGACGACACGCGGGCGGGGCGTCGTCGGGGTGGTCGACGGCTCCGTACCGGCCGGCGTGGAGAGCCCCTCCGACGAGGTCGACCGGAAGGCTCTGCTGCGGCGGATCGGCTACAAGCTGTGACCCGTCCGGTGCGCGGGACGTTGGGCCCTGGTCGGGAGCTGGCACCGGGGCTAGGTTCGGGGTCTCGGGATGGCGCTCACGGGAGGCACTGCCATGCGCCGACTGCTCGTCCTCTCCGTCCTCACCGGGATGCTCTGTGCCGGTCTCCTGTCCACCGGAGGCACCAGCGCCGCGGAACCGCGTGACGACCGCCTGACCGTTCCCGGGCTCCAGGCCGCCGCCAGCGTGAGCCGGGACACCGACGGCATCGCTCACGTGCGTGCGGGCACCGAGCACGACCTCTTCCTCCTGGCCGGCTGGGTGCAGGCACAGGACCGCCTGTTCCAGATGGACGTCAACCGCCGCCAGCCGAGCGGCACGCTCGCCGAGCTGCTGGGGGCCGGCGCCCTGCGGGGCGACGTGCAGGCCCGGACGATCGGGCTCCGACGGGCCGCCGAGCGCAGCCTGCCCGAGCTGTCCGAGCAGACCCGACACGACCTGCAGGCCTTCGCGGACGGCGTCAACGGGTGGGTGGCCGCGCACCCGCAGCTGACCCCCGAGTACGCCGCACTCAAGCTCACCACCTTCGAGCCGTGGACCCCGCTCGACAGCGTTGTCGTCGGCAAGGCCATTGCCTTCGGCCTGAGCTTCGACCTGGACATCAACGCGACAATCGCCTACCAGACGTACGTCGGCACCGGAGCGGCGCTCGGCTTCGACGGCGACGCACTCTTCCGCGAGGACACCAACCGGGTCGAGCCCTTCGCCAAGGCGGCGACGGTGCCCGATGCAACGGCCGCGTCGACGGCACGGCGTACGGGAACCACGCGAGGCCTGTCGGTGCCCCGGCTGGACGCCACCACCATGCGACTGGCCCATCGGTGGCGGGCCGAGCTCGAGCATGCCCATCCCCTGGTGACCCAGCGCCTCGACCGGGTGGAGCCACCCGGCTCCAACGAGTGGGGCATCGCCGGCTCGCTGAGCGCGACCGGCCGCCCGCTCGTCGCCAACGACCCGCACCTGTCCCTGGGCGCCCCGTCGACGTTCTACCCGATTCACCTCACCGCAGGGCCGTACGACGTGGCCGGCAACACTTTCGCCGGTGCGCCCTTCGTCATCCTCGGCCACAACAAGCACATCATGTGGGGCGCCACCACCAACCCCATGGACGTCACCGACACCTACCAGGAGAAGGTCGTCGTCGACCCGAGCTCGCCCAGCCGGCTGAGCACGGTCTACCAGGGGACCAACGAGCACGTCATCGCGGTGCCGGAGACCTATCGCGTCAACAGCATGGGTTCCGGCGTGGTGCCCGTGCCGCCGAGTGCCGACGTCCCGGAGGCGACGCTGATCGTGCCGCGCCGCAACAACGGCCCGATCGTGATGCTGGACCCGCCAACGGCGACCGGCGCCGGCACCGCCCTGAGCGTCCAGTACACGGGGTTCAGCCCCACCCGGGAGATCGACACCTTCCGGCTGTGGAACAGGGCGAATGGCCTCGACGACTTCCGCGCCGGCCTGACCTTCTTCGACTTCGGCTCGCAGAACTGGGCCTACGCCGACGACAGGGGCCACCTCGCGTACTTCACGAGTGCCGAGATGCCGCTGCGCGAGGACCTGCAGGCCGGCGGAGTCGACGGCGCACCGCCGTGGTTCATCCGCAACGGCCAGGGCGGCAACGAGTGGCTGCCACGGACCACGACGTATCCCGGCCAGGCGGTGCCCTACGAGATCCTGCCGCCCGAGGAGATGCCGCAGATCGTCGACCCGCCAGCAGGGTTCTTCGTCAACGCCAACAACGACCCCGTGGGCGCGACGTTCGACAACAACCCGCTCAACCAGCTCCGTCAGGGCGGTGGCATCTACTACCTCAACTTCGGGTACGACGGGCTGCGTGCCCCACGGATCACCGAGATGGTTCGGGCCGCGGTCGACGCCGGCCGGAAGCTGACCACGGACGACCTGGCCGACATGCAGGCCGACGTGACGCTGATCGACGCCGAGGTGCTGGTGCCCTACCTGCTCGAGGCGTACGACAATGCTTCTGCTCCGGGGGCCGACGCCCCGCTGGCGGCGCTGGCGGCGGACCCGGAGGTCAGTGAGGCGATCGGCCGGCTGCGGGCCTGGGACTTCACGACCCCGACCGGGATCGAGGCGGGCTACGACGCGTCCGACGTGGACGGGCAGCGGTCCGCCCCCGGCCAGCAGGAAGTCGCCTCCAGCGTGGCCGCGGCGATCTACGCGGTGTGGCGGGGACAGGTGCTCGCGGACACCATCGACGGCACGGTGCGCTCGGTCGGCCTGGGCGGCGTCCTGCCCGACCCGGACGCCGCGATGGCCTCCCTGCGTCACTTCCTGGACACCTTCGACCAGACCCATGGCGTCGGTGCCTCCGGGCTGAGCTTCTTCAACGCCCCTGGCCTCAGCGACCCGGAGGACCGTCGCGACGCGGTGCTGCTCGACAGCCTCAGCTCGGCGCTGCAGGCGATGGCGTCGGTCGACTTCGCCCCGGCGTTCGGCGGCTCCACCGACCAGGCGGACTACCGGTGGGGGAAGCTGCACCGGCACGTCTTCAGGCACCCGCTGAGCGGGCCGTGGAACATCCCACCGGCGGGTGGGTTCAGCCCCTCGGTTCCCGGTCTCCAGGGCGTCTCGACCGACGGCGGCTACGGCACCGTCGACGCGTCGGGTCACAACCCTCGGGCCGACGCCCCGGACGAGTTCATGTTCGGAAGCGGGCCGGTGCGACGGTTCGTGGGCGAGCCGCGACCGGGGCTGCCCTACGCGCAGACCAGCCTGCCGGGCGGAGTGAGCGGAGTGCTGGGGGACCCGCACTACGCCGACCTGCTCGGCCGCTGGCTGACCAACGACACCTACCGGCAGCTGCTGCGCGAGCCGGGGTTGGCGAAGACGTTCTCGAAGACAACGCTGTTGACGCCCTGAACCAGCCGGTAGCGCGGACCGTCCGCCTCAGTCGTCGCCCCTACCGGCCCAGGCCAGCGCCCTGCGCACGCCGGTCACCGGCCCTCATCCCCCGCGGTGAGTTCCGCGTCCTCTGGCCGCCGCAGTGCGTAGTCGAGCCATACCCGGTCCCGCAGCTCGATGCCGCCGATGTCGATGCCCGCCGGGTACCCGGTGGCGGGGGTGAAGGCGTCCCGCTCGACGGCCAGCATCCGGAAGCCCTGCCGCTGGTAGAACCGGAGGTTGCCCACGTCCGCGGCGGCCGTCGCGACCAGCAGAGACGTCCGGCCTTCGGCGGTGACCAGCTCGACGGCGGCACGAACGAGTCGGGCTCCGACCCCGCGCCCCTGCTGGTCCTCGCGAACGGCCATGTTCTTCAGCTCGATCTCACCGGCCCGGCCGCTCTCGACCAGTTGCAGGTGGCCGATGAGCTCGCTGCCGAGACGCGCGACCAGGACCCGGCCGTGGTCGATGTACGTGTCCAGGACGGTGGCGGAGTCCTCGGCGAGGCCGAACAGCGGCCGCAGCCCCTGCCGGTCGCCGGTGTGCAGCTCCACCCGCACCGCGAGGTCGGTCGACATGCTTGCCACGGTAGGCACGACCGGGCCCTGTCGCCTTACGCGGCGATAACGGCTCACCGAAGGACCTGACGACGGCTTACGAGACGGTTACCGGGCCCTTACCGCCTGCGGTCTGCCCTGGGCCCGGCGCGTCGGCGGGCGCAACCTGCAACGGCAACGCGCAGCAGGCGCAACCCACCAGACGAAGGGGAATCCCATGTCAGTGCTCGCAGGCATCGCCGCCGCCGCCCTGTCGGCCGCGGCCATCACCGTCGGCACAGCCACCACCGCAATTGCCGCCGACGACGCCACCTCGGCCGAGGACGTCGGTGCGGTATTCGTACAGACCAACGACCGCGCCGAAAACAGCGTCGTCGCGTTCTCCCGCGCGGCGAACGGCACCCTCACCAGAGTCGGCGAGTTCGGCACCGGTGGCAAAGGCTCATTCGAGCAGAACGTGCCGCTGGACGCGCTTGCCTCGCAGGACTCGCTCACCTATGACCGCGAGCACCAGCTGCTGTTCGCGGTGAACGCCGGCAGCGACACCGTCACCAGCTTTGCCGTCGACGGCACCCGGCTGGTGCGCCAGCAGATCGTCCCGTCCGGCGGCCAGTTCCCCGTCAGCGTGACTGCCCAGCACGGCCTGGTGTTCGTGCTGAACGCAGGCGGCGCCGGCAATGTCACCGGCTACCGCCTCGACGGCACCGGCCGGCTGCACGCCATCCCCCACTCCAGCCGCGACCTCGGGCTGCACAACGACGCGCGACCGGACTTCATCAGCGCCCCAGCTGACATCGCGATCACCCCGGACGACCAGCACGTCGTCGTCACCACGAAGAACAACGGCTCCGTCGACGTGTTCGGCGTCAACAACGGCCGGTTGTCCGCGCCGGTCAAGAACCCCTCCGCGGGCGCGGTCCCGTTCGCGGTCGCGTTCGATGCCCAGCACCACCTCGTCGTAGCCAACGCGAGCTCGACCGTGAGCACCTACGAGGTCCGTGACGACGGCACTCTGCGCACCATCACCGCAGCCCTGCCGGACAACCAGGCCGCACTGTGCTGGATCACCGGGGCAGGGAACCGGTTCTTCGGGGCCAACGCGGGAAGCGACACCATCAGCGAGTTCGTCATCGACGCCGATGGCAACGCCAGCTTGGCCGGCAGCCCGGACGGCGTCGTCGCGCACACCAGTGGTGGCCCCATCGACCTCGACATCACCGACGACGGGTCCCAGCTGTTCGTGCAGAACGCCCTCGCCGGCACCGTCGAGGCGTATCGCGTCACCGCGGGCGGCCAGCTCAACCTGGTCGACGTGGAGGAAGGTCTTCCGCAGTTCGACGTCGCCGGCGGCGGCGCCGCCTCGGGCATGGAGGGCCTCGTCGCCATCTGAGCCGACCGGTGATCCTGGCCGGCGGTCGCGCCGACCCCAGACGACCGGGCCGCGGGCGCTGTCTCCACCGCCCGCGGCCCGGTCACCAGTCTGCGCAGCCGACCAGCGAAACGCATGCGTAGGCCCAGAATACGAACCGGTACGACGAGCCCAGCGCCGCTACCGGCGACGACAACCTCCGGAGGACGACATGTCGAGCGAGGTCATCGCCCTGCCGGGGCAGGAAACGCTGCTCGCCTGCTGGCGGACCCTGGCGGACATTTCGCCCGGCGCGAGGCTGGTTCGCTCCGTCGTGGCCGCGGCGGCCGTCTTTCCGTCGTGGACGCCGTTGAACAACGCCATCACGCTGCACGGCCGTGACAGCGCTTCGGCGGCGGCCGCTGCGTCAAAGCAGCTGGCGAGCGTTTACGCCGACGCCGGAGTCGACGTATGGGCGCTGTGGGTGCCCAGTCACGCAGCTGATCTGGACGCGCCCGACGCGGTGGGCGCAGTCGGCCGGCTGACCCGCGACACGACCACGCTCGTCATGCAGGCAGTCGTGCCTCAGGGGCTTCGACTGCGAGCCGATGTCGTCCCCGCGTCGATCGCGGCGGCCACGCGTGCCGCGGGCGACGAGCCAGTTCCCGCTGCGGACCTCGGTCAGCCGGAGACGGCCCCGGGCCTGTCGGCGTGGGTGATGGTCCAGGACGACGTGGCGGTGGCCGGGGCCTGGAGCTTCCTGCACGAGGAGGACTGCGGGATCTACACCGTCGGGACGCTGCCGGGGTGGCGACGCCGGGGCTTCGCGCGCTCTCTCGTCGAGCACGTGCTCGCGGATGCACGACACCGGGGAGCGCGGACGGCGACCCTGCAGTCGTCCCGGATGGCACAGCGGCTCTATGAGTCGCTCGGGTTCGAGCCGGTCGGGCGCTATGAAGAGTGGGTCTCGCGCCGCACCCCCCAGGAGACGCCCGCCGAGGCAGCCGGCGGCGCGGCTAGCTGACCGCGAGGCGCGGCCTGTGCCGCGCGGTCGGCACCGGGGTGCCCGACAGCGGGAAGCGGACGGTGAACCGGCAGCCGCCGTCGATGTTGCGCCCGTCGATGTGGCCACCGTGGGCCTCGACGATGCCCCGGGCGATGGCCAGTCCCAGGCCCGCGCCGCCGTCGTCGCTGGGGGTTCGCGCCGCGGTGCCGCGGAACGCGACGTCGAACACGCGAGGAAGGTCGGCGGCCGCGATGCCGCCGCACTCGTCCTCGACCGCGACGTAGGCGTCCTGGCCCGTGCTGCCGCCGAGGATGCGCACCGAGCCGCCGGCACGGGTGTGCCGGATGGCGTTGCCGAGCAGGTTGGACAGGACCCGGGCGACCTCCCGCACGTCGACCACCACGGGCAGGTCCGGGCCGTCGCCGATGAGCCGGATGCCGCTGGCCCGTGCCAGCGGTGCGGCGGCCGGCACCGCCTGCGCGACGACGTCGGCCAGCGTCACCGGTTGCCGGTCCAGCAACATGCGACCGCCGTGCAACCGTGCGAGCTCGAACAGGTCAGTGACCATGCCGGCGAGCCGTTCGGTCTCGGCGGCGATGTTGGACAGGTAGGTCTGCACCGTCGAGGGGTCGTCGACGACGCCGTCCTGCAGCGCCTCCACCATGGCCTGGATGCCTGCCAGCGGGGTGCGCAGGTCGTGCGACATCCAGGCGACCAGCTCCCGCTGCGTGGCCTCGCGCGCTCGTTCCCGGTCCCGCGCGGCGGACGCGGCGGCGTGCTGCTGCACGATCGCCGACACCCGCCGCCCGACCGCGAGCGCGCAGACGGTGCCGACTCCGGCCGCGGTCGCCACGATGGCAACCAGCACCGCGACGTCGTCACGGGAGATGAACATGTGGTCGGCGGCCACGACGATGCCCGCGACGCAGGCCAGGACGGCGGTGAGCACGGTGGCCGTCATGGTGGTGACGGCGCTGCGGCCGCGCAGCAGCCACACGATGACGGCGCCGGCCGCACCGGCCAGCAGGGTGACCACGCCCGAGGTGATGACAGGGTTCACGCCGCGACCTCGATCGGCTCGTAGCGGTAGCCGACGCCCCACACGGTGACCAGACGGATCGGGTTCGTGGGGTCGGGCTCGATCTTCTCGCGCAGGCGGCGCACGTGGACGGTGACGGTGGAGACGTCGCCGAAGCTCCAGTCCCACACTCGCTCCAGCAGCTGCTCCCGGGTGAAAGCGGTACGCGGGTGCCGGAGCAGGAACACCAGCAGGTCGTACTCACGGGCGGTCAGTGCGAGGACCTCGCCGGCGAGTACCGCCTGGTGCGCGGCGGTGTCGATGCTCAGGTCACCGTCGGTGAGCGCGCGCAGGCCGGTCGGCCCGGTCCCATGCGCGCGGCGCAGCACCGCAGCAACCCTCAGCACCAGCTCTCGAGGGCTGAACGGCTTGGTGACGTAGTCATCCGCGCCCATCTCGAGTCCGACGACCCGGTCGCCTTCCTCACCGCGTGCGGTGAGCATGATGACCGGTACCTGCGCCACCTGTCGCAGCCTCTGGCACACCTCGAGTCCCGACATGCCGGGCAGCATCAGGTCGAGCACGACCAGGTCCGGGGGATGGGCAGTGGCACGCTGCAGAGCGGCCGGACCTGTGGCTGCCCACTCCACCTCGTGGCCCTCGCGCAGCAGGTATCGGCTGACCACGTCGCTGACGGTGCGGTCGTCGTCGACAACCAGAACGCGGCTCATGCCCACCCACCCAGTGCTCCCGGCTCATCCAGACGGCGCCGCCGCACGGAAGAGCCGGCAGCCCGTGACGCCACGGTAAACGGCAGACGGGGGCGCAGCCCGGGTCCGTAAGCAGGCCGTAAGAACCGCCCCGTTGGCATGACGATGCCGCGCGCAGGGCAAGCGCCGATGGCGCGGACGCCGCCGACGCGGATCGGCATCATGAGGATGGCCGCACCTCCCGCTGCACAGTCCTGCCGCAGCGCCGAGCGTTACGCGTGCAGGCAACGAAGCCCGTCCGCCGTTCAGGGTCTACGCGGCTCACGTCTACGCGGCGTGCCCACCGGCCCGTCGCGTCGGGTACTGGCGGCCGGTCACCCAGCCGCCGGGTCGCGGCAGATCGCGGTCGGCGAGCGCCGGCAACGGGACCACCGCCACTGGGTCGCCTACGCCGACGTCGCCTTCCTCGAGCACCCAGCAGTTCAGCGCGATGGATCCGTCGAAGTCTCGTCGTACGCGGCGTAGGACGTCGAGGTCCTGCGCACCGGTGTCCGGGTCGACGGTCGTGACGATGCACCTGGGACGCAGCGAGTGGACGCCGACAAGTGCGGTGCCGATGCGCAGCGCCCGTCCCGGCCAGTCCCGTTCGGCGCCCGGCGCGGCTCCGCTGATCACCAGGTTCGGCCGCAGTCGTCGCTCGTCGACGCCGAGTCTGCCGACCTCCGCGTCGGTGGCGACCAAGAGCGGCAGCACGTCGAACCGATCGACGGCGGGGTCGGCGACCAGGTGCGCGTCGGCTCCGGCGGCCGCCGTGATGACGGCCGCGGCGTCGGCGCTGTCCCAGGCGTGGCCGTCGACCAGCGGTTGCCCGTCGGTGCCGGTGCCCGCGGGGACGGTGAGCAGGCGGTGTCGTGTCCGGCCGGTCAGCAGCCCCTTCGCACCTCGGACGTGGACCACGCGGTCGCCCGGAATGCCTCTGGACGTCAGGGTGGCCCGGTCGAGCTGCTCGCCGCGCAGCGACTTCACCGGGTAGCGCCACAGTCGGCCGACGCGAAGCGGTGCGGTCGTCACGGGGCGTTGAGTGGGCGGGGAGGGCTTGGTCATCGACGTGTCCTTCACGGCGTATCGAGGATGTGCGTTGTCCGGACGGTGCGAGCGGCGGGCCGTTGGTACGACTCTTAGGTTTCGACCCGCCGCCGCCCCGGACTGTTATGCGGCCCGCTGGTGCGGTGTGACGACCGGCCAGTCGTTGTCGACGCCGGTGACCTTGTTGAACAGGTTCGTCAGCACGTTGAGCGCGACATGCCCCATGGTCTCTGCGACCTCTTCGTCGGTGACGCCGGCGGCGCGGAAGCCTGCGAGCTGCGCATCGCTGACCTCGCCGCGGCCGCGGACCGCAACCGCGGCGAGCTCCAGGATGGCTGCGGTGTGCGGGTCCCGGCTGTCGCCGCTGCGGGCAGCGTCGAGCTCGTCGGAGTCGACGTGAGCTACGTGGGCGCCGATGTAGGTGTGGGCGGACAGGCAGTACTCGCAGGCGTTCACTTCGGCAACGGTGATGGCG
>DASVBQ010000392.1:0-10949 GCA_036375795.1 Actinomycetes bacterium | reverse complement strand
GCCCTTGTGGTCGATCAGGATCCGCTGGTTCGACCTGCCCTCGACCCGGTAGACCCGGGTGGACACCATCCGCAGGTGCACCTCGCGAACGGTGAGGCGGGCCAGGCCGGTCCCGCCGGCGAGGCTCAGTGCCCCGCCGATCGCGACCCCTCTCCACGGCGCACGCTGCCGGGCGGCGAGCGCCGCGTCGATGAGCAGGGCCGCGGCGCCGGACACCGCAGCGACCGGCGTCATGACCGAGCTCAGCAGTGGCACGAGCGCCAGCAGGCCGGCCACACCGGAGACGACCTTCAGGGCGGCCGAGAGGTCACTCAGAGTCTCGGCGTGGCCCTCGACCCAGTCGCCCATGCCGCCGGCCAGGCGCTCGAACACGTTGGGGGGCTCGCGCGGCGCGTCGCTCACCGCGCGCACCAGTCGCGCGGCGACCTCCGCGGCGTGGTCGAGGTCCGCGGACAGCGTCCCGAGCCGGCACTGCGCCGCCGACCGTTCCACCTCCAAGGCAGCGACCCGCCGCGTCCGTGCCGCGGTGTCCGCCCCGGTGACGCCGCCGGACAGGGCATGCTGCTCGGCCAGGACGCCCGCGCCGATCGTGGACAGCTCGTCGCTGACTCGCCGCGCCAGGCGCGCAGTGGCACGGACGTGCTCGGCGTACGCGGCGAGCGCGCGGGCCACCGTGTCGTAGGAGTCGGCGGCCCTGTCCAGGTCGCCCGGCAGGTGCTGGACCGACCGGCGGAAGGCCGTCGCGGCCGGGCCGGACCACTGCGCGTGCTCGGCGGTGGACCGCAGCAGAACACCGTCGGCGCGCAGCCCGTGCGCGGTGCGACGGCAGCGCCGGGCCAGGTCCTCGAGCGCGTCCGGGTCACCGATGGCGAGGCCGGCAGCCGGGTACGTCGTGGGCATCCGCCGACTGTGGCGGAACACAGCGTCCACACCCGCCCGGTCGTCCACAGGAGCCAGCCGCATCGAGTTCCGACGCGCCCTGCTCGCCGAGGCTGGACGGCATGTCCCGCATCGACGTCGCCCCCACGACACTCACCGCCGCCGCGGACCGGCTCCGCGCGACCAGCCTCGCCGCCGGTGACCTGCGCCGGGCGCTGGCGGAAGCCGGCGTCGCCGTCACGGGCAGCGCCGAGCTCGCCGAGGCACTCGCGGGGCACTCGCGCGCCTGGGGCTGGGCCCTGGGCGACATGCACGAACGGGTCCGGTCGCTCGCCCGGTCCCTCGACCTCGCCGCCACCGCCTATGCCCAGGTCGAGCACGCGGTCGCGGCTTCCGCCACGACCGGCAGGTGACCTGGCGCCGGGTACCCGTCGTCGGAACCCCGCCGCGGCGGCCGACCGTTGAGCCGACGATGCCTGTCCGCGCGCCGAGAGCCGCCGTCGCGGTGCTGGCCGCCGGCGCGTGTGCCGCGGCCTGCACGGTCGACCCCGGGCCCTCCGGGCCAGAGCCTCGGGCCGCGACGACGCCACCGTCGACGGTCGCCGCTCCAGCGCCGCCCGCCGCCCGCGTTCCGCTGGTCGTGGCGGTGCACCCCAGCCGGGGGCGGCTGTCGCTGCGCTCGGAGACGGTCCAGGCCCTGCGCGCCGGCGAGCTGACCGACTGGCGCCGGCTCGGCTCCGACCCCGGCCCACTGCGTACGGGGTCGTTGCGCGAGGTCCGGCGAGACCGCTCGATCGTCGCGCTGGTCCCCGCCACGGCGGTCGGCCCGGCCGTGGCGGTGGCGACGGTCGACGGGGCCGACCCGCTGCGCCGGCCCGAGTCGTACCCGCTCACCGTGCCCGGGGAGAAGCTCCCACCGCTGACGAAGGTCACAGTCACCGGCGACGTGATGCTGGGTCGCCGAGTCGGCGACCGGCTGGCTCGCGTCGGCGACCCGGCCGCCGCGCTGCGCCCGATGGCCGGGCGCCTGGCCGCCGCCGACCTGACGATCGGCAACCTGGAGAGCACGCTGTCGAAGGCGGGCGCACCGCGACAGGGCGGCGACTCGTTCGGCGCGGCCCCGGCAGTGCGGGAGGGCCTGCGGCTGGCGGGCTTCGACGTGCTGTCGCTGGCGAACAACCACGCCGGCGACTACGGGGCGCGCGCGCTGGTCGAGACGGTCCGCCGGCTGCGTGCCGCCGGCTTCCGGCCGGTCGGTGCCGGCGCCGACATCCGGACCGCAGCGCGTCCCGTCGTGACGACACGCAACGGGGTGCGCTTCGGGGTCGTCGCCTTCAACGCCATCGGCGAGACTCCCGCGGCCGGCCGGGCGAGCCCGGGGGTGCTGCAGGTGCGGATGCAACCACGCACCGGGCCGCTCAACCGGTCCGACCTCGACCGGGTGACCCGGGTCGTCCGCGGGCTGCGGGACCGGGTCGACGTCGTCATCGTGCTGCCGCACTGGGGCGCCCAGTACACCCACCGCACGGTGCGGGACCAGCGCCTGGTGGCCCGGGAGCTGGTCGACGCCGGCGCCGACGTCGTGGTCGGGGGGCACCCGCACTGGGTGCAGGGTGTCGAGGTGCGCCGGGGCGGCTTCGTCGCCTACTCGCTGGGCAACTTCGTGTTCGACATGGACTTCATGCGCAAGACGCAGGAGGGCATCCTGCTGGAGCTCGTCTTCTGGGGGCCGGCTCTCAAGAGCGCACGCCTGCTGCCGTACGTCGTCGGGCCGGACTTCGCCCCGCGGGTCGCCAGAGGCGCCCGCGGCGACGGCATCCTCGAGGACGTCTGGGGCGCCAGTCCGCAGCTCAGGCGGCGCGCAGCCACTCCCAGACCATCCGGCCGACGCGGTCGAGCTGGCGCCGGCTGACCACACGGGGCCGGTCCCGGGCCGAGTGGTAGGCGGGGTACGGGTTGCCACCGACGCGCGCCACCGTCTCCCCCGCCTTCTCGAAGGGCCAGTGGTCGCTGGTGCGGTTCTCGCACGCCCGCGCCGGCACGTCGATCCGTTCCGCCGCGCCCAGCAGCTGACGACGCAGACGCAACGGCGAGAGCCCACCGGTGCACACCGGCACGCGGCCAGGGGCCCCGACCCGGTCCAGCGACACCATCGCCTGCACCACGTCGGTGGCCTGACGCGTGGCCCTCCGCAGGTAGGCCTGCGCACCGAAGTGGTGCTCGTCGTCGCCGGGGCCACGGGGCTCCTCGGCGCCGAACACGACGAACGTCACGGGGTGTCGCGTCCCGAGCCGCGCGAGCCGGGCCAGCTCGAGCAGCACGGCCACACCGCTGGCGTTGTCCTCGGCACCCGGGGCCTGCGGCACGGTGTCCAGGTGTGCGCCCACGACCACCTGCCCGGCGGCCGGGGCGCCGGGCAACCGAGCCACCAGGTTGACGGTCCGCCCGGCCGGCACCGGGACTCCCCAGGACTCCCCCGCCGGGACCGGGAACTTCTGCCGCCGGACGTCGTAGCCGAGGCCGGCGAGCTCGCGCGCCACCAGCCGGCTCGCCTGACGGAACGCGGGCGAGGTGGCCTCCCGCGGTCCGAGGGCGGCGATCCGGCGCACCCGCGTCATCGCCGCAGCAGCGTCGAAGCCCGGGAGCCCCGACGACGTCGGCTCGGTGGAGGTCGGCTCGGTGGACGTCGTCGTCGGGCGGGGACCCGACGGCGTCGGTGATGTCGGTGGGGTCGGCGACGTCGACGACTTCGGTGACGTGTCCGCGCGCGGCGTCCGCTCCGCCGTCGTGCAGCCCGCGAGGACCGCGACGAGGGCGCCGGCCGCAAACCTCGTGACGGGTGTCACGAACCTCACCGTGCCATGCGGCACACGTCACCGCAGTTGCGGTGCATAACGGTCGCGCATCGGGGCACGTCTGTGCGCGTACCACCCCGAGCCCCCACGAGAAAGGCCGTACACGCCATGTCGACTGACGCCATCGTGCTCCTGAAGGAAGACCACAAGGAGGTCCGTCGCCTGTTCCGCGAGTACGAGCAGGCGGGCGAGAACGCCACCGCCACCAAGGACCGGCTGGCGAAGAAGATCATCGAGGAGCTGACGGTGCACACCTACATCGAGAACGAGGTGATGTATCCCGAGGTCCGCAAGCTCATGCCCGAGGTCGAGGACGACGTGCTCGAGTCGTACGAGGAGCACCACGTCGCGGACGTGCTGACCATGGAGCTGTACGCCATGAGCGCCGGCGACGAGCGCTTCGACGCGAAGATGACCGTGCTCATGGAGAACGTGAAGCACCACAGGGAGGAAGAGGAGCAGGACTGGTTCCCGAAGGTCCGCAAGGGCCTCGGCCGAAGCCAGCTCCAGGAGATCGGTGCCAGGATGGCGACGATGAAGAAGACCGCGCCGCGCAGCCCAGCTCAGCCCAGCGCGGTGAAGAAGGCGGTCGACGCGGTCATCGCCTGAGCCGGTCCACCACCGGCCTCCGGGCGGCGCGGGCGTGCCGGCCGGTCAGGGCACGCCTACTCGAGCACGAACGTGACGAGCAGGTTCACCTTGTACGCCGTGATGCGGCCGTCGCTGATCTCGACCTCCTGCTCCTTGACCCACGCCGACGTGAGGCCGCGCAGTGTCTCCCCGGCGCGGTCGACCGCGAGCTTGATCGCGTCCTCGAAGCTGCTGTCCGACTTTGCGCTGATCTCCGTGACGCGAGCCACCGTGCCGGCCATGCCGACCTCCTCGTCGACGCGGGACGGGGCGCCCCGCTCTCGCGTCGATCTAATCCCGGTACGGCATCGGGCGCCACCCCCGAGATCGTCAGGAGCGGGACGAGGTCGGCAGGCCCGCGGCCTTGGCGACCATCTCGATGTGGCTGAGGAAGAGCGCGTCCCGCGCCTTCGGCTCGAACCAGTCGAGGTGGCCGTACGCCTCCAGGCTGACGATCCCGTGCAACGATGCCCAGGCCTGGAGCATGGCTTGGAAGCTCTCGGTCGGGACGACGCCGTCGAGCTCGGGGTGCTTGTCGTGGGCGCAGTCGGCGACCCCCGGCGAGACGTCGCAGACCAGCGGCTTGCGCAGCTTGCGGGACGTGGCCGCATCGACGAACAGCGCCGCGAGCTGCGACATCGCCCCCTTCGCCGCCTCGGTGGTCGGGCCTTCGTCCGGTGCGACGTAGCCGGGCACCGGCATCCCGAGGACGAGCGCGAACTGTTGCGGCTCGCTGCGTGCCCACTCGCGGTACGCGGAGGCGGCGGCCACCCAGCGGCCCCCGATGTCCTTGGGGTCGACGGCCTCCAACGCCTCCGCGATCGCGTCACCGAGATGTCTGTATCCGTCGGTGATGAGGTCGGTGAGGAGTTCGTCCCGGTCGGCGTAGTAGCGGTACAGCGCGGGGGGTGTCATGCCCATGACCCTGGCGATGTCGGTGAAGCGCACGTCGGTGGTGCCCTGCTCGCGCATGAGGTCCAGAGCAGTGTTCTTGATCTCTTCGAAGGTGGCGGCTCGAGCACGTTGGCGACGGCTGGCTCCCACCGGAATGACGACCACAGGACCTCCAGGTGACGATTGCGTTACGGAGCATTACACAAGTTATTTTGCTTGACAAGTGATGGCTCCTAGTGTTTGTTAAGCGCCATAACTTTTCTGTCCCTGCTCTGCACCGAGGTCACCCTGATGGCTGGCACCAGCACCGACTCCCGCACCCCCGTCGCTGAACCCCTCGAAGACCGACCGGGCCCGCTCGGCCGGCTCGCCGACGTGTCCTTCCGTCGTCGGTGGCTCGTCCTGGTCGGCTGGCTGGCCGCCCTGGTGATGGCGGCGGGGCTCACCGCCGCGTTCGGCGGCGACTACAAGGCCGACTACTCCGCGCCGGGGTCGGACTCGAGCGAGGCGCAGACCCTGCTCGAGGACCGCTTCCCGTCCCAGGCCGGGGACACGGTGGACGTCGTCGTCCGGGCCGAGGACGGCGTCGAGGACCCGGCGGCCCGCGCCGACGTCGAGGCGCTCCTCGCCGAGATCTCCGACGTCCCGCACGTCGACGCGATCGAGGACCCGTACGCGACGCCCGGCAGCATCTCCCCCGACGGACGGACGCTGCGCGCGACCGCCCGCCTCGACGTGGTGAACCCCGTCGACATGCCCGTCGAGGACAGCGAGCGCATGATCGCGATCGCCGAGGGCGCGGCGCGCCCCGGCCTCGACGTCGCACTCGGCGGCCAGACGGTCAGCCAGGGCGAGGCCGCCGAGATCGGCTCGGAGGGCATCGGTATCGCCGCGGCCGCGCTGATCCTGCTCATCACGTTCGGGTCGGTCGTCGCCGCGGGCCTCCCGTTGATGGTCGCCATCGCCGGTCTCGCGGTCAGCAGCACGCTGACCGGCCTGCTCATCGCGGTCATCGACGCGCCGGACTGGTCCACGTCGCTCGCGACGATGATGGGCATCGGCATCGGCGTCGACTACACCCTGCTGATGGTCACGCGGTTCCGCGAGTGGCGGGCCGCCGGTCTGGAACCGCGGGCCGCGACGGTGGCGACGCTGGACACCGCCGGTCGGGCCGTGATGGTCGCGGGCACGACCGTGGTCATCTCGATGCTCGGCCTGTTCGCGATGGGTCTGTCCTTCATGCGCGGCGCCGCGCTCGTGACGATCCTTGCCGTCATCGTCGTGATGATCGCGAGCGCCACGCTGTTCCCGGCGCTGCTGGGGTTCTTCGGCAAGCACGTCGACCGGCTGCGGCTCCCGCTCGGCCGGCGCCGCCCGGTGGAGGTCGCCGTCGGCGGGCACATCGAGCCGTCCGGAGCGTGGCTGGCCTGGAGCCGCCTGGTCGACCGGCACCGCGTGATCGCCGGCCTCGTCGGTCTGGCCGCCCTGCTGGCGCTCGCCTCGCCGTACCTCGACGTGCGCTACGGCTTCCCGGACGCCGGCAACAACCAGGAGCAGATGCAGACCCGGCAGGCCTACGACATGCTCGCCGACGGCTTCGGCCCCGGCATGAACGGCCCGCTGCTCCTCGTCGCCGAGCTGCCGGCCTCGGGCGGGCAGGACACCCTGAACGAGGTGGCTTCCGCCGCCCGCTCCACCAGCGGTGTGGCGTCCGTGTCGGCCCCGGCGCTCAACCCGGCCGGCGACACCGCGGTCATCACGGTCGTGCCGACGGAGGGTCCGCAGTCGCCGGCGACCGAGCGGCTCGTCGAGGTGCTCCGTGACGAGACGCTGCCGGCCGTGACGGGTGGCACCGGCACGGAGGTGCACGTCGGCGGCGTGACCGCGGTGTCGATCGACAGCACGGACAACATCGCCAAGCGGATCCCGCTGCTGATCGGCGGCGTGGTGCTGCTCTCGATGCTGGTGCTGCTGCTCTCGTTCCGGTCGATCGCGGTGGTCGTGAAGGCTGCGTTGATGAACCTGCTGTCGGTCGCGGCGGCGTACGGCGTTGTCGCATTGGTCCTGGAGGGTGGCTGGGCCGGCCAGCTGATCGGCATCGACACGCCGACGCCGCTCCCGGCGTTCGTGCCGGTGATCATGTTCGCAGTGCTGTTCGGGCTGTCGATGGACTACGAGGTGTTCCTGGTGAGCCGCATGCGCGAGGCGTGGCTGCGCACCGGCAACAACGAGCGCGCCGTGCTCGAGGGGCTCGCCTCGACCGGCCGGGTCATCACCGCGGCCGCGGCCATCATGGTCGCCGTGTTCGCCGCGTTCATCCCGAGCCCGGACGTCGTGCTCAAGGTGATCGGCGTCGGCATGGCGTCGGCCATCCTGATCGACGCCACCGTGGTGCGGATGCTGCTGGTGCCGTCGGTCATGCACCTCCTCGGCCGGGCGAACTGGTGGCTGCCGGCCTGGCTGGACCGCCGCCTTCCCCAGCTGCACATCGAGGGACAGCCCGAGATCCACCTGCTGCCGCACCAGCGGACCCAGGAGCCCGAGGTGCCGGCCAGGGTCTGACCTCGGCCGTCCGGCCCTCGGCGAGAGCCCGTCCCCCGCGCGGGGGCGGGCTCTCCCGCGTGTCAGCCGCGCCGGGCGGCCAGCTCGGACCGGTTGGCCGCGCCGGTCTTGGCGAGAAGTCTGGCCACGTGGTGGTCCACCGTCCGCGGCGAGAGGAACAGCCGTCGCGCCACCTCGGCGTTGGTCAGGCCCTGGGTGACGAGGTCGAGCACCTCGGCCTCCCGTGCGGTCACGCCGACGGCGCGCAGCTGTGGCGGCACCGGTGACCGGGATCGGCCGCGGCGCACGGTCACCCCGGCCCGCCGCAGCAGGTCTCGGCAGGTCCGGGCCAGCGCGTCCTCGCCGTCGGCCTCGAAAGCCGCAAGGTCGGCGCGCAGCCCCGGCACCGGCTGCCCCCAGCCGTCGGCGACCGCGGCCTGCCAGACCAGGAGACGGAGCAGTCGTCGCCACCAGTGCTGCACGGAGAGCATCTCGTCCGCTTCCCGCATCAGCTGCTCGGCCGCGGCGCCGTCACCGCAGCGCCCGGCGCTCACCGCCCGGGCGTAGACCAGCGCCGCCCGGTTGTCCGAGCGCACGGCGGCGTGCGAGCCGGCCAGCGTCGCGACCGCCTCCTCGACGCGGTCGTCGCAGACGGCGCGCAGCACCAGCCACAGCCCCCACGCCGCGAGCGGCGCCCCGGCCGGGTTGCGCGCCAGCACCGCGATGCCCTCGTCGAACCGGTCCCGAGCCGCGGGCAGGTCCCCGGCGAGCAACGGGTGCACCCCGTCCACGAACGTCGCCATCCCGGCGAGGTCGGGCACGTCGGCGACGACGCCGGCCACGTCCTCGATGCGGCGACGGGAGCCCGCCCGGTCGCCGGACAGGGCGTGCAGGTAGGCCAGGCTCACCGACGCGGTCGCGTGCAGCTCGACGAGACCCAGGCGTGCGGTCAGCGCGAGCACGCGCATCGCCCGATCGATGCCCGCCGCCGGGCCCCGTGCGACCTGTTCCACTTCCGAGAGCATCAGGTCGAGCTGGGCGACGGTGGCGAGCATGCCGGCCTGTTCGGCCACCTCGCGCGCCTCACCCATCGCCGGTGACACGCCGTCCCGCGCGAGCTCCATGCTCCCGACGCCGTGCAGCGCGCGGACCCGGGCGGTGACCAGCCCGTGCCCGGCGGCGACCTGGGCGCCGCGGCGGAACCAGTCCTCGGCGGCGGCCGCGTCGGAGACCCGAGCGCACCGGCCCAGCACCTCCATGGCCTCGCACAGCGTCTCCGCGGGCGTGCCCGGGTCGGCCACGACGGCCGCGGCCAGCCGCTCGGCCGCGACGATGTCGCCCGCGCCGAAGCAGGCGTCCGCGGCGACCGCGTCGGCTCGCGGGTCTCCGGACCGACCGGACCGGTCCACCAGCGACCGGGCGTCCGCCCACCTGGCGCAGGCCACGGCTGCCCGGGCCGTCTCGAGGCACAGCTCGGCGTGCCGGTCGCCCGAGGTCGACGGGAGGAGCTCCGCGCCGAGGTCGAGCGCCTCGGCAGCGCGTCCGGCGAGCGTCAGCACCCGCACCTGCTGGGTCACCACCGCGGGCGAGGGGTCCAGCGCGGCCGCCCGCCGCAGGAAGCTCTCCGCGCTCGCGAGCTCGCCGCGGCCCACGGCGCCGGCCGCCAGCCGGATGAGGATCGCGGCTGCCGCGCCGGGCTGGCCGGCTGCGACCCGCAGGTCCGCTGCCAGCAGCGCGCCGTCCTCGTCCTCCGCCGAGAGGGCATCGGCCACCACTTCTGCGCACCGCTGGCGCTCGGGAGGCAGCATCTGGTGCAGCACGGCCTGACGGGTGAGGTCGTGCCGCCAGTGCAGCTCACCCCGCGCCGAGTCCGCGGCACCGGCCGACAGGAGGTTCGCGTCCACGCCGGCCCGCAGGGCGGCCAGCACCTCGCCGTCCGCCAGGCCGGTCACCGACGCGAGCAGGCGCCAGTCGACCGATGGCCCGGCGACGGCGGCCAGCTCGAGCACCGCCCGCTCCCCCGGCGCGAGACCACCCAGCCGGTCCGCCACGAGCTGGCGCAGGCCCGCCGGGACCGACAGGACCAGGTCTCCGGTCAGCACCCACCCGTCGGCATCAGCGGCCAGCGCTCCCCGCTCGACGAGCCCGGTGAGCACCTCCTCGACCAGAAGGGGCAGGCCTTCGGCCCGGTCCACGACGAAACGCAGCACCTCGTCGGGCAGTGGTGCGCCCCGGACGCAGTCGGTCGCGACGGAGGCGGCCGCGTCCGGAGCCAGCCGCTCGAGGGCGAGGTGCCGCACCGACTCCAGCCGCCGAAGGTCGAGCAGGCGCGCCGCACCGGGCTCGTCGCTGCGCACCGTCGCGACGAGCAGGACCGGCAGGCGCGCCACCGCGGCGGCGAGGTGGTCGAGCACCGAGACGGTCTCCGGGTCGGCCCAGTGCAGGTCCTCGAGGACCAGCAGGCAGACGTCCTCGGTCGTGAGCAGCTCGAGCACCGCCTCGCCGAGCACGGTCGCCGAGGCGTCGCCGACGTGCCCGGCCGGGTCGGCCCACGCCGGCAGCATCCGGGACAGTGCGGGTCGGAACGCCCGAAGCGACGGCTGGTCCGGGAACGGCCGTCCCCGCCAGCGGGTGAGCAGTGCCTCGCTCAGCGGCCGCAGGGGCGCCGCGCCCGGCGCGGCCCGCCCGGCGAGGACCGGCGTCCCGGCGTTCCCCGCGTACGTCGTGACCTCCCGGACGAGGCGTGACTTCCCGACCCCCGCCTCCCCGGACACCAGCAGCACACCGCCCTCGCCCTGCGCCAGCGAGGCGAGGGCGTCCCGGGCCGCGGCGAGCTCGTCGTGACGCCCGACGATGGCGCTGGCGCGCAGCTCACCCGGCACCTCGTCAGTGAACCGCGGCCGGTGTGACCTGTGCCAGCACTTGGGCAGCGGAGGGCAGGGCCGCGATGTCGGCGGCGATGCGGCGGGCGTTCTCGGCGTACGACGGGTCGCTGAGCACCCGGTCCACCGCCGCCGGCAGCGCCGAGACGGCCTGCGCGGCGTCGACCGCGATCCCGGCACCCGCGGCCTGCACCCGCGCGGCGTTGTGTGGCTGGTCGGCGAACAGCGGGACCGCCACCAGGGGCAGTCCTCGGGCCAGCGCGGCGAC
>DASVBQ010000389.1:0-2844 GCA_036375795.1 Actinomycetes bacterium | reverse complement strand
GATCGCGCTGGCCGTGTTGAGCACGGCCGCCGCCAGCGCGGCGACCGTGGCGCCCCAGAAGAACGCGAAGAGCAGCAGCCCGCGCGGCTCGGGCTCGTAGCGGTCGAGCCAGCGGAACGCGCCGACGACCACCGGCAGCGGCAGCAGGGCCAGGCACAGGCCGATGAGAAAGCCCACGACGCCGGTGGAGGACGTGACCGAGGCGAGGACCAGCAGCCCGGACAGGCTCATCAGGACGGCCAGGAAGCCGGCCAGCAGGACGCGGCGGATCCGGGTCCAGCGGTCGGATGGGCTCACCCGAGGAGCCTAGCCAGGAGTGGTCGCCCACCCCGTGAGCACCGGTTGTCCCACCTGGTGGACGGTGTGATGGTCGGGGATTGCGTGCGGCCGCGCAGGGAAGGGCGATGATCTGGATGGGGGCCGGCACACGGCAGGGGACGTCGGCCTCCATCCACTACTTTGCGGCCATGCAGCGCCGCGACGCGTCCACCGTCGACCCTGCTCCGATCGACCCGGCCCGCCTGGCGACGCTCACGCAGGCGGAGCACGAACGCTTCGTCGCCGACCATCCGCGCAGCGGCGAGCTGTTCGAGCGCGCGCGGGCCGTCATGCCCGGCGGGGTGCCGATGAGCTGGATGGCCAAGTGGCCCGGCCCGTTCCCGGTCTTCGTCGCCGAGGCCTCGGGCGCGCACTTCCGCGACGTCGACGGGCACGACTACATCGATCTGTGCCTGGGCGACACCGGCGCAATGACCGGGCACTCCCCGGCGCCCACGGTCGACACCGTGCGCGACCAGGTCGGCCGCGGCATCACCGCGATGTTGCCCACTGAGGACTCGGTGACGGTCGCGACCGAGCTGGGCCGGCGCTTCGGGCCGCCGCTGTGGCAGTTCACCCTCTCGGCGACCGACGCCAACCGGCACGCGATCCGCTACGCGCGCCACCTCACCCGGCGGCACAAGATCGTCGTGCACGACTACTGCTACCACGGCAGCGTCGACGAGACGTTCGCGACGCTTGACGACTCGGGCCGCACGGTCGCCCGGCGCGGCAACATCGGCCCGCCGGTGGACCCGGCCGAGACGACCATCGTCGTGGAGTTCAACGACGTCGACGGGCTCGAGCAGGCCCTGTCGACCGGCGAGGTGGCGGCGGTGCTGTGCGAGCCCGCGCTGACCAACGTGGGCATCGTGCTGCCCGACCCGGGCTACCACGACGCGCTGCGCGAGCTGACCCGTCGCCACGACGTACTGCTCATCATCGACGAGACGCACACCCTCTCGGCCGGGCCTGGCGGCTACACCGGCGCGCACGGGCTGGCCCCTGACCTGCTGACCATGGGCAAGGCCATCGCGGGCGGCATCCCGGCCGGCGCCTTCGGCATGACCGAGGAGGTCGCCGACCGCATCGCCGCGCGGGTCGACCTGGAGGACATCGACGTCGGCGGCATCGGCGGGACGCTGGCCGGCAACGCGCTGTCGCTGGCCGCGATGCGCGTGACGCTGACCGAGGTGCTCACCGACGAGGCCTACTCCCGGATGCTGCCGCTGGGCGACCGCTGGGCCGACGGCGTCGATGCAGGTATCGCGCACCACCGGCTGCCGTGGCACTGCAACCGGTTGGGTGCGCGGGCGGAGTACACATTCACGCCGTACGCCCCGCGGACCGGAGCCGAGGCGCACGCGGCGGGCGACTTCGCCCTGGAGCAGTACCTCCACCTGTTCGCGCTGAACCGGGGGATCCTGCTCACGCCGTTCCACAACATGGCCCTGATGTCCCCCGCCACCACCGAGGCCGACGTCGACCGCCACACGGAGGTGTTCGGTAACGCGCTGGCGGCGCTGGACGGTTCACCCGTGTGACCCCGTCCAGAAGAGGGACTTGGTGACTCTGAGTGGTGCGGCAGGGCCATCTCCGGAATGGCCCGAGTAGGTCATGGCCTGCCAAACCCGGTCATACCTAGGCTGAGTTCTGGCTCGGGGCTCCCCGTTCCCGTACGCCTGGCGCCGTCGACGACGGCCCGTCCCGATGAGGAGGCAGCCCGGTGGCCCACAAGGCCGACTCCCGGCTGGAGGACCCTCTGGTCCTCGACGAGATCGAGCTGTACGGCGAGCTGGTCATCGCCGCCTCAGCGTCCGAGCAGCCGCTGACGCCGGAACAGATCGACCGGGTGCTCGGCCTCCATCGGGAGCGGAGCGTCAATCCCCGCTAGGGCGGCGCCGACCGGCCCTACCCGCCCCGGTTTGCGGTTTGCCGGGGCGATCTGCGTAGCATCCTCACCCGGACCTGCACTCTTCGCCGCCGTGCCCTGATCCGGGAGCCCTCGTGCGTATCCGTCTCAGCCCAAGCAAGACCACGTTCTACACCATGTTCGCCACGTCCGGGCAGAACCTCGTGACGGGCGCCAGCCTGCTCAAGGAGCTCCTCGGGGCGAGCATGGAGGAGCGCAAGGACATCGCCGAGCGGATGCGGGCCGCCGAGCACGCGGGTGACGAGGCGACCCACGCCATCATGCGCCAGCTCAACGAGACGTTCGTGACGCCGTTCGACCGTGAGGACATCTACCGTCTCGCGTCCTCGCTGGACGACGTCATGGACTTCATGGAGGCGGCGGTCGACCTCGTGGTGCTCTACAACATCTCCGAGCTGCCACCCGAGATCGCCGACCAGGTCGACGTCCTCGAGCGGGCAGCGGAGCTGACGGCCGATGCCATGCCGCGGCTGCGTTCGATGAAGGACCTCAGCGAGTTCTGGATCGAGCTCAACCGGCTCGAGAACCAAGCCGACCAGGTCTACCGGCGGCTGCTGGCCCGGCTCTTCAGCGGGGAGTACGACGCGCTGACC
>DASVBQ010000381.1:0-3287 GCA_036375795.1 Actinomycetes bacterium | reverse complement strand
CCGCCAGCCGCTGCACGGCAGCCTTGCCGTTCTGGGCTTCCTCGACGAGCCGCGCCATCTGGGCCAGCTGGGTGTCGGACCCGACGCGGGTGGCGCGCACGACGAGCCGGCCGCCGGCGTTGACGGTCGCCCCGACGACGGTGTCACCGGGCCGGACCTCGACGGGCACGGACTCGCCGGTCAGCATCGACGCGTCGACGGCCGACGTCCCGGAGACGACCACGCCGTCCGTGGCGACCTTCTCGCCGGGTCGGACGACGAACTCGTCGCCGACCGCGAGCTGCTCGACCGGGATCCGGAGCTCGGCGCCGTCGCGCAGCACGGCGACGTCCTTGGCGCCCAGCTCGAGCAGGGCGCGCAGGGCCGCCCCGGACCGGCGCTTCGCCCGCGCCTCGAAATAGCGCCCGGCGAGGATGAACATGGTCACCCCGCTGGCGACCTCGAGGTAGATCTCGTCGGCGCCGCTGCCACGTGAGGGCACCAGCGTGAACGGCATCTCCATTCCCGGCTCCCCGGCACCGCCGAAGAACAGGGCGTAGAGCGACCAGCCGAAGGCCGCGAGGACGCCGACCGAGATCAGCGTGTCCATCGTGGCGGCGGCGTGCCGCAGGTTGGCCCAGGCCGCCTTGTGGAACGGCCAGGCCCCCCACGCCACCACCGGGGCGGCCAGCGTGAGCGACAGCCACTGCCAGAAGTCGAACTGCAGCGCGGGGAACATGCCCAGCGCGATGACCGGGACCGTGAGCGCGACGCTGACGAGCAGGCGCTGACGAAGAGGTGCGACGGGATCCGGCTCCCCGGCCCCCGGCCCGGCCGGGCCGCCCTCGGGGGCCGACACCGGTGGCGCCGGCAGCGCGGCGGTGTAGCCGGTGGCCTCCACGGTGGCCACCAGGTCCTCGGCCGTGACGTCGTCGGCGTAGATGACCTTCGCCTTCTCCGTCGCGTAGTTCACCGAGGCGGTGACGCCGTCCATGCGGTTCAGCTTCTTCTCGATCCGTGCCGCGCAGGATGCACAGGTCATGCCGCCGATCGCGAGCTCGATGGAGCGGCCGCCGGCCGCTGGGCCGGTCGTGGTCGCTGGCGTGCGCGTGGTCACGGCCGTCCTCCTTCCTCGCCGACGGTGACAGAGAACTCGGCGGTGTGCACGGTCCCGTCGACCGCGAAGTCGAGGAACAGCCGGTAGGCGCCCGCCGTCGGGAACGTCGTGGCGAACCGCACCTGCGGGCCGCCGACGTCGCCGGGGTGCGCGTCCTCGGCGGGGTGGGTGTGGAGGTAGGCCAGGTCGCCGGCGCGCAGCGCCACGAGGTGCCCGAACGCGCCCAGGTAGGGCTGCAGGTCGGTCACCGGGGTGCCCTCCTTGCTCACGGTGAACACGAGCTCGGTCTCCTCACCCGCGACCGCTGCGCCGTCGAGCGCCACGTCGAAGCCACCGACGCGGTCGGTGGCCGCGGCCGCCGGGAGGGGCGCCGGGCTGAAGTCGCCCCCGACGAAGAGGTCGGTCCCGAGGGTGAGGCCGCCGCCCAGCGCGGCCGGCTCGAAGTCGGCGAACACGCGGTAGGCGCCGGGCGCGGACAGGTCCAGGTCAACCGTCCACGTGCCGTCGGCCGACCGGGTGGGGTGGACGTGCTGGAAGCCGACCAGGTCACGGCGGACGACGATGAGGTGCAGATCCTTCTCGTGGGACTCGGTGTACGCCGTGACGGGCGCGCCGTCGGGGCCGGTCACGGTGAACCCGTACGGGACGCTGCGACCGGCAGGCACCGAGGTGGTGCGCGGGACCAGGGTGTAGCCGTCCTGCGACACCGCCAGACCAGGCAGGGCCGCCGATGCCGGCTCCGCCTCGAGCCCGTCCTGCTCGTGCCCGTCGTCGTCGGCGTGGCTGCCGTCGGTGTCGCCGCCGGCCATCGTCGGGTCCTCGGCGTGCGCCCCGCCCTGCTCGGCGGCCTCCGACGTCACCGGGTCCGCGAGGGAGCCCAGTGCGAAGGCCGCGCCGAACGCGAGAGCGAGGACCACCGCGAACCCGGCGAGCTTGGCCGGGACGGTCACGGCGTGGCGCCTTCGGCGAGCTGGTACCCCGCCTCGTCGACCGCGTCGCGGACGGCGGAGTCGTCGAGCGGGCCGGTGCTGACGACGTGCACCGACGACGTACCACCCGCGACCAGGTCGATGGTGACCTCCTGGACGCCGGGAACGGCCTTGAGCTCCTCGGTGACGGCCGAGACGCAGTGCCCGCAGGTCATCCCGGTGACGGCGTACGTGGTGTTGGTGCTCATGCTGGCTGCTCCTCGTGCAGGTCGGTCGGTGGCATCTCTCGCTTACCCCTGCGGGGTATGAAGAAGATACCCTGGGCGGGTATCGGGAGGCAACCCCTCGACGTCAGCTCCGGACGAGCCGGGCGATCGCCTCGGAGGCCTCCCGGACCTTCTCGTCGGCCTCTGGGCCGCCCTTGGCGGCCGCGGCCACCACGCAGTGGGAGAGGTGCTCCTCGAGCAGCTCGAGGGAGAATGCCTGCAGCGCCTTGGTGGCCGCGGACACCTGGGTCAGGATGTCGATGCAGTACTTGTCCTCGTCGACCATCCGCTGCAGACCGCGCACCTGGCCCTCGATGCGCCGCAGCCGCTTCAGGTGGCTGTCCTTGCGGGCGCTGTAGCCGCGGGTTCCGATGTCGGGATTGACGGTCATGCCGGTTCCTCTCAGCCTGTCGCCGGACTCCGGCGCTCCTTGTACCTTACCCCCCCTCCGTATCTCGGGCAACGAATGCCGCTCGCTGCGGGCACACTGTCTCCCGTGGCGTCCCAGCAGCTCGGCCGGCTGACGCTGCCGCGCGCGGTCGCGGGACATCCGGCCCTCGAGCTGTGCAACACCCGGGCCGGGTGGGGCGGGCAGACCCCGCGCGAGTACCTCGAGACCTACGAGCACCTGCTGGTGTGGGCAGGCGCCCTCGACCTCGTTCCCGAGGAGTCCGTCCGGCGGCTTCGGCAGCAGGCGGTGCGGAACCCGGACGAGGCCGAGGCGGTGCTCTCCGGTGCGCGAACGCTGCGGTCCGACCTGTACGCCGCGCTCACCGACCCGGATCCCGCGCGTGACGTCCTCGACGGGCTGGGCGTGGCGATCCGCGCGGCCGGCGCCGACATCTGCGTCGACCACGCGCGCGCGGGGGGCCTGCGCCTGGAGCACGACCCCGGCGCGTTGACACTGCCGGTGCACGCCTTCGCCGACGCCGCGCGCGACCTCATCCAGGCCGGGCTCGCCGGCGACGTGGGCCGGTGCCCGGGCACCGGCTGCGG
>DASVBQ010000369.1:0-8273 GCA_036375795.1 Actinomycetes bacterium | reverse complement strand
CCGCCCACGAGGCGGGCCCGCCGCCGCACTCCTCGCGTAACACCCAGGAAGGCCCCAGTCATGCGCAGCACGCACACCGTCGTCATCGGCGCCGGCCAGGCCGGCCTCGCGGTCAGCCACCTCCTCGGCCGCCGGGGCGTCGACCACGTCGTCCTCGACCGCGGCCGCACCGGCGAGAGCTGGCGCTCGCGGCGGTGGGACTCGCTGCGGCTGCTGACGCCGAACTGGATGACCCGCCTGCCGGGCGCGGAGTACGACGGACCCGACCCGGCCGGGTTCATGGCCGCGGCCGAGGTCGCCGGCTTCCTGTCGAACTACGCCAGGTCCTCCGGCGCGCCGGTCGTCGAAGCCGCCGAGGTGGTCGCGGTCCGGTCGCTCGGCGACGGCTACCTGGTGGCCAGTACGGCGGGCACGTGGACTGCGCGAGCAGTCGTCATCGCGACAGGGGCCTGCCAGCACACGTCGGTGCCGCAGGTGGCGGCCGGGCTGCACCGCTCCCTGGTCCAGGTCACGCCGGACGTCTACCGGCGGCCCGAGGAGCTGCCGGACGGCGGCGTGCTCGTGGTCGGCGCCTCCGCCAGTGGCGCCCAGCTGGCCGATGAGCTCGCCTCCTCAGGGCGCGACGTGGTCCTCGCCGTCGGCGGGCACACCCGCCTCCCCCGCAGGTACCGCGGACTGGACTCCATCTGGTGGCTGGACCAGCTCGGGGCCTTCGAGCGACACGTCGACGACCTGCTCGACCCGGCCGCCGCTCTGCGCGAGCCGTCACTGCAGCTCGCCGGCCGGTCGGACGGGCAGGACGTGGACCTGCCGAGCCTGCACGACAAGGGTGTCCGGCTGGCCGGGCGCCTTGTTGGTGCCCGCGGATCGGTGGTGACGCTGGCCGCGGACCTGGCGGAGACGACAGCTGCCGCGGACCACCGGCTGTACCGGCTGCTGGCGCGCATCGACGGACACATCGCCCGGTCTGGGCTCGAGACGGAGGTCCTGCCGCGCGGCCGGCTGCGTCCCGTCCCACGGCCCGCCGACGCACCGACCCGGCTCGACCTGCGCGCGGAGCGGGTCCGCACCGTGCTGTGGGCCACCGGCTACAAGCGCAGCTACCCGTGGCTGCGCGTTCCCGTGCTCGACCCGCGCGGCGAGCTGATGCACCGCCACGGGATCACCCCCGCCCCGGGCCTGTACGTGGTGGGCTTGCGGTGGCAGACGCGGCGGTCCTCCACGTTCATCGACGGAGTCGGGCACGACGCGCGACTGGTCGTGGACCACCTCACCAGAACCCGCGGCGGCGCCGCCGCGGACGTCGCGAGCTCGGAGGAGGACCGGTGCGCGCCTCGTGGGACGTGATCATCGTCGGCGCGCGGGCGGCCGGCGCGGCCACGGCGATGCTGCTTGCCCGCGCCGGTGCACGGGTGCTGGTGGTCGACCGCGCGCGGTACGGCAGCGACACCCTGTCCACGCACGCGTTGATGCGCGGCGGCACCCTGCAGCTGCACCGGTGGGGGCTGCTCGGCCGGGTGCTGGCCGCGGGCACGCCGACGGTACGTCGCACGGTGTTCCACTACGGCGCCGACCGCGTCCCGGTGTCGATCAAGCCGGCGCTCGGCGTGGACGCACTGGTCGCGCCGCGCCGCACGGTGCTCGACGCCGCCCTGGCCGACGCTGCCTCGGAGTCCGGCGCGGTCCTTCGCTACGCCACGGCCTTCGACGGGCTGACCCGCGATCGGGACGGCCGGGTCACCGGGGTCGTGCTGCGCGACCGGGCCGGGTCGGCACACGTGGAGCGGTCGGACCTCGTCGTGGGCGCAGACGGACGCGCCTCGTCCGTGGCAGCGGCTGTCGAGGCCCCGACGCTGGTGGCCGGACGGTCGGCGGCCGCGTACGTCTACGGCTACTTCGCCGATCTCCCCGTCGAGGGCTACGAGTGGTTCTATGGCCCCGGGGTCGCCGCCGGGGCGATCCCCACCAACGGCGGGCTGACCTGCCTCTTCGGTGCGGCGCCGCCGGCCCGGGTCGCAGCCGAGGTCTCGGCCGCGGGCCCGGCGGGCGCCCTGCGCTCCCTCGCCGCGGCGAACTCGCCGGAGCTGCTCGACCGGATCCGTGGGTCGAGACCGGCCGAGTCGGTCCGCTACGTCCGGGCCCGGCCGGGGTACGTGCGCCGCGCCCACGGCCCGGGCTGGGCGCTGGTCGGCGACGCCGGGTCCTGGAAGGACCCGCTGAGCACGCACGGGCTGACCGACGCGCTGCGTGACGCCGAGCTGCTGGCCCGCGCCGTGATCAGCGCACCGGCACCGGGCACGGCGCAGGACGGCGCCCTCGCGGCGTACCAGAGCGACCGCGACCGGCTCTCACGCGACCTGGTCGGCGTCGTGGAGCGATTGGCGACGTTCGCATGGGACCTCGACACCGTGCGCGGCCTCGTGCGCGAGATGGCCTCGGCGATGACCGACGAGGTCAGCGAGCTCGCCGGCCTCGACCTTGCAGCAGAACCGGTCGCCCGCGGTTACGATCCGCGCGGGAGGACACCACTGGCATGCACGCGACGGTGACCCTGCTGGGAAGCTTCCAGGTCGCAGTCGGGGGAGCGGTCCTGCCTGCCACGGGGTGGAACAGGCGTCATGCGGCGTCGCTGGTCAAGCTGCTCTCGCTGCAGCCGTCGCGACGCATGCACCGCGAGCAGGTCATCGATGCGCTGTGGCCCGACCTCTCGGTCGACGAGGCGGCTCCCCGGCTGCACAAGGCCGCGCACTACGCCCGTCGCGCCCTGCGCGCGCCCGGCTCGCTCGTGCTGGCCGACGAGACCGTCGCGCTGTGGCCGGGAGGCCAGGTCGACGTCGATGCTCTCGAGTTCGAGGACCTGGCGCGCAAGGCGCTCGCCGTGCGCGACCCGGCCGTCGCCGACCGGGCGCTCGCGCGGTACGTCGGCGACCTGCTGCCGCACGACGTCTACGAGCCGTGGCTCGAGGTCCCGCGCGAGCGGCTGCGCCTGCTCCACCTCGACCTCCTCCGGCTCGCGAGCCGCTGGGAGGAGCTCGCAGCCGCCGACCCCGCCGACGAGGAGGCGGCGGTCGAGCTGATGCGCTCGCTCGTGGCCGCCGGGGCGCGCAGGTCGGCGCTGCGCCAGTTCGAGCGGTTGGAGCGCGCCCTCGGCCGGGAGCTAGGGGTCGGCCCGGGCCCGGCGGCGCTGGCGCTGCACGCGCAGCTCCTCGCCGCGGAGGAGCCACCAGAAGACGTCGAGTCGGTCGACCTGCACGCTCCGCTCGGACGGCACCACGAGCTCGCGGTGCTCGAGGCGATGTTGGACACGGTCAGCAGCGGACGAGGCCGAGCACTGTTCGTGTCGGGCCGACCCGGCTCGGGCAAGACGACTCTCCTGCACTGGTTGCAGGACCGGGCCTCGGACCGGCGGATGCGCGTCGGGTACGGCGCCGGTGGCGCGGTGGAGGCTGCCTGGCCGTACGCGCCGGTGCTGGAGGCGCTTTCCGACCTCTGTCGGCGCCACCCGACGCTGCTGGACGGGCTGGACGACGCCTTCCGGGACGAGATCGAGCGAGCCCTGTCCGGTCGGCGGCTGCGGTGGACGGGCGAGAGCTCGCACCAGCGGCTCTTCGTGGCCGCGGCCGAGCTGCTCCGTCTCGCCGCCGCAGGCGGGGGCGCGGTCGTCGTGCTCGACGACGCCCACGACACGGACGATGCGACCGTGCGCCTGGTGCACTACCTGGTCCGGGCCACCGCCACGGACCGGGTGCTCATCGCGGTCGCGCATCTCGACGCCCCGACCAGCGACGAGCTGGTGCGGGTCCGGACCAGCCTGCTGGCGCGCGAGGTGGCCTCCGCCCTCACCTTGGCCCCGCTGGGTCGCGACGACACCGAAGCGCTGCTGCGCCGGAGGGTCCCCGACGCGGACGAGTCGCTGGTGGAGCGCGTGTGGCAGGCCTCGGCCGGCGTCCCGTTCGTGGTCAGCGAGCTGGGCAGGGCGACGAGTGCCGGTGAGACCATGCCCGTCGACCGGCTGCTGCTGCACGGGGTCCCGCAGGACGTCGTGGCTGCGCTGCGAGCAGTGGCCGTCCTCGGAGCGACCTTCGGGACCGACGAGCTCGTGGCCGTCACCGGCTGGGCCGAGGAGGACGCGTACGCGGTCCTGGACGTTGCGCTCGCCACCCGCATGATCGAGCGTGCCGGCCCGGGATACCGGTTCCGGCACGCGATGCTGCGGGACGCACTGCTGGACGGCCTGCCGCACCACCGAGTCCAGGAGCTGCACCGCAAGGCGGCCGATGCGCTGGTGCGGCTCGCCGGGTCTCCCGCCCGGGTGGGGCATCACCTCGTCGAAGCGGGCAGGCTCTCGCGCGCCGTCCCGTTCCTGCTGCAGGCAGCCGAGACCGAGGCCGCCCTGGGGGCGTACCGGGACGCCCTCGCCCGGCTCGACCTGATCCGGGACCGGGTCGAGGGCAGCGACCGGTCCAGGCTGCTGGCGCTTCGGGCCGACCTGTTGACGGCCTGCGGTGACGCGGCCGCGGTCGCCGCGTACCGCGAGGCGCTGGCGTCCAGCGACGACCCCCGGCTGCACCGGCGGCTGCGACCGCGGCTGGCCCGGGTGGCCACGTTCGTCGGCGACCTCGAGACCGCCCAGGCCGCGCTGGAGGGACTGGAGCTCGACGGGAGCGCCTCGGACACCGGCCTGCTGCTCGCGCGCGGGAACCTGGCGTTGTTCCAGGGAGATCTCGACGCCGCCGACGAGGCGGCAGCCGAAGCCCGGCGACGGGTTGCGCTCGCGGGCGGGGACGACTGGCAGCTGTACGACCTCATCGCCCTGCAGGGTCTGGTAGAGCACAACCGGGGCCGGTGGTTCGAACGGCTGCGCCACGAGCTGCGGCAGGGGAGCGAGCGACCAGACCTGGCGTCGAGCATCTTCGACTCACACCTGTGCGTGGCGGAGTACCTGCTCTACGGCCCCACGCCGTACGACGAGGTGCTCGAGCTCGCGGACACGCTGCGTCGCACCGCCCAGCGGGCGGGCGTCCTGAGAGCGGTGGCCTTCGCCACGGCACTACGCGGCGAGGCGGCCCTGCTGAAGGGCGACCTCGAGCTGGCGGCAGCGGAGCTCAGTGACGCCGCCGACCTCCACCACGACCTGGGATCCACCGCCGGTGAGGCGCACTCGCTCCAGCGGCTCGCGGAGGTGCACCTCGCGTACGGGGACCGGCGGACGGCGGGACAGCTGCTCCTCCGCGCCCTCCCGCTGGCCCGGTGGTCGACGATCTCGCTGCACCTGCTGCAGCGCGTCTACGGCACGATGATCCAGTCCGCGCCGGACCCCCAGGCCGCCCGGGCGGTGGTCGACCGCGCCGAGGCGACCCTCGGGACGAACGACCAGTGCCCGTTCTGCTCGATCATGCTGGCTGTTCCTGCTGCCCGGGCCTGTGCCGACGTCGGCGACGTCGAGGACGCCCGCCGTCATCTCGAGGCGGCCGAGCGATCGGTCGTCCTGTGGGAAGGGACGTCCTGGCAGGCCGCCATCCTGGAGGTGCGCGCCCACCTGGCGCGGGCGTCGGGCGACGCGGCCAGGGCGAACCAGCTTCTCGACGAGGCGGCCGCGCTGTTCGAGCTCTCCGGTCAGCCGCTGGACGCGGGTCGCTGCCGGGTCTGAGCCGCCACCGGCGCCACGAGCCGTCTGGCCGCCGCGAGTATGACGGTGCGGTGACGCTGCCGACGCGCTGATCGAGCCGAGACGTTCGTCCGCTGGATCTCGTGACGCCACACGTCGTGGTGGTGGTCGGGTGGGGCAATGCGGGCGCTCAGCATCGCGACGACGTAGCCGTGCTCCATGGTGTGCCTCCTGTGGTCGGCGCCCGGCATGCCCGACCGCCTGACCGGCACGCTAGGGAGCCGACCTTCCCCCGACCTTCCCGCGCGGTCGCCTGGATCTGAGTTCCGCGTCTCGTCACGGTCGGGCCAGCCGGGCCGGCTCGAGGTCCAGGCGACGCAGCAGCTGAGCGTTGGCTGCGACGACGATCGTGGAGGCCGACATGAGCACCGCTGCGACGGCCGGCGAGACCGCGACACCGGCGAAGGCGAGCACGCCCGCTGCCAGCGGGACGGTGACGACGTTGTAGCCGGTCGCCCACGCCAGGTTCTGCCACATCTTCCGGTAGCTCGCCCGGGACAGCGCGACGATCGACAGCACCGACCGCGGGTCGTCCGAGGCCAGGACCACGCCGGCGGACTCGATGGCGACGTCCGTGCCGGCGCCGATCGCGATGCCCACGTCGGCCCGGGCCAAGGCCGGAGCGTCGTTGACGCCGTCGCCGACCATGGCGACCTTGTGCCCGCGCGCCTGCAGCTCGGCGACCTTGGAGTCCTTGTCCTCCGGCAACACCTCGGCGAACACCTCGTCGATGCCCAGCTCGTCGGCCACGGCCTGCGCGACCTGGTGCGCGTCCCCGGTCACCATGGCAACCGTCACCCCCCGCCGGTGCAGGGCGTCGACCGCCTGCCGTGACTCCGGTCGCACCTCGTCCTCGAGTGCGACCGCACCGACGACCTCGCCGTCGCGGACCACGTGCAGGACCGCTGCTCCGCGCCGGATCCAGCCGTGGGCCCGACGGGCGAGCTCGTCGGGCACCGCGAGACCGAGCTCGCGGAGCATGGCGGGCCCGCCCACCGCGACCGTGGCACCGTCCACCTCGGCCTGGACCCCGCGGCCGGTCATCGACCGGAAGTTCGATGCCGTCGGAACGGGGCTCCCCGCACCGACCGGCGCCGGGCTGGCCGCGGCACGCACGATGGCCCGGGCCAGCGGGTGCTCGCTGTCGGCCTCGACCGCGGCGGCCAGCCGCAGGAGGTCGTCGTCGGTGAGCCCGGCGTCCCCTGATACCGCGCTCGCCGTCACTGCGGGCTTCCCGGCGGTGAGGGTCCCGGTCTTGTCGAAGAGCACGGCGTTGACGGTGCGCATCCGCTCGAGGGCCAGACGGTTCTTCACCAGGACCCCGGCACGCGCGGCGCGCTCGGTCGAGATGGCAATGACGAGTGGGATCGCGAGACCCAGGGCGTGGGGGCAGGCGATGACCAGGACGGTCACCGTCCGGGTCACTGCCTGGTCCACGTTGCCGAGCGAGGTCCAGATGAGGAACGTGACGAGGCCGGTGCCGGCGGCGAAGTAGAAGAGGAACGCGGCGGCCCGGTCGGCCAGGGCCTGCGCGCGGGACTGCGAGGCCTGGGCTTCGGCAACCAGGCGCTGGATGCCCGCCAGCGTGGTGCCCTCGCCGACAGCGGTCACCCGCACCCGGATCGCGCTGTCCGTGGCGACCGTGCCCGCGACCACGGTGCTGCCCTCCGCGCGGGTGACGGTCCGGGACTCGCCGGTGATCATCGACTCGTCCATCTCCGCGCTCCCGGAGACGACCACGCCGTCCGCGGGCACCCGTGCCCCGGACCGCACGAGCACGACGTCCTCCTCGACCAGCTCGGTGACGGGGACCTCGACGACACCGTCGGCCGTGACCTTGTCGGCGGTGTCGGGGAGCAGCGCCGCGAGGGCGTCCAGCGCGCCGGACGCGGCGCCCAGTGCGCGCATCTCGAGCCAGTGGCCCAGCAGCATGATGTCCACCAGGAGCGCGAGCTCCCACCAGAAGTCGAGGTCGAAGCCGCCGACCTCGAGCGTGGTGGCCCAGGACGCGCCGAAGGCCACCGTGATGGCCATCGCGATCAGCAGCATCATCCCCGGCCGCCGGTCGCGCAGCTCCGAGACGGCGCCGGTGAGGAACGGGGACCCGCCGTAGAGGAACACGATCGTGCCCAGGACGGGGGACAGCCAGGACGCCCCGGTGAAGTCCGGCACGTCGTAGCCGAGCAGGTCAGCGAACATCTCGCTGAACAGCACGACGGGAACCGACAGGACCAGGCTCAGCCAGAACCTGTCCCGGAACTGCGCCGCGTGGTCGCCGTGGCCACCGTGCTGGTCGTGCCCGCTGTGCTGGTCGTGCCCGCTGTGCTGTTCGTGGCCGCTGTGCTGTTCGTGGCCACTGTGCTGTTCGTGGCCACTGTGCTGTTCGTGCTGTTGCCGGCTCATGGACCCACCCTGGTGAGATACCCTCTTGGGGTATTCCCTGTATACCCCTATCCCGTATTTCGCGCAACCCAGCGCGTGTCCGGTGTCTGGAGTGTTCCGGTCCGGGAATGGGATGGCGAGCCCTTGGGTTCATACCCCTAGCGGTATTTCTTCACCACGCGACCCGAAAGGTATGCCCCCATGCCCACGCGCACCCTCTCCG
>DASVBQ010000358.1:0-2241 GCA_036375795.1 Actinomycetes bacterium | reverse complement strand
GACCTCGCCCGCGAGGCCCTGACCCGGCGGTCCGGGGTGCAGCAGCAGCAGACCGAGCTCGCGACCCAGCATGCCGCCCTGCAGGCCGAGGAGGAGAAGCTCACCCTCGCCTCGCAGCGTCTGCAGGCCAAGGTCGACGCCGTCCGCACGCGCAAGGAGACCATCAAGGCGACCTACACGGCGGCGGAGGCGCAGACCAAGATCGGCGAGGCGTTCTCCGGCATCTCCGAGGAGATGGGCGATGTGGGGCTCGCCGTGCAGCGTGCCGAGGACAAGACCGCGCAGATGCAGGCCCGGGCCGGCGCCATCGACGAGCTGCTCGCGAGCGGCGCGCTCGAGGACGTGTCGGGCACCGCCAAGGACGACATCACCCTCGAGCTGGAGCGGATGTCCAGCCAGTCCGACGTCGAGCTGGAGCTGGCCCGGCTCAGGGGGGAGATCGGCCCGGCCAAGGCGCCCGAGGCGATCGAGGGCGCGGCTCCGCCGAGCACCGAGAGCACCACGACCGAGGCTCAGCGGGTCGAGGGCGAGCGGCCGTGATCATCCGCGTGCTGGGTGAGGGCCAGTACACCGTGGACGACGCGCACGCCGACCTGCTCAACAGCCTCGACAGCGGGCTGGAACGGGCCGTCGAGTCCGGCGACGAGGGTGCCTTCCGGGCTGCGCTCGCCGACCTGCTGGCCCAGGTGCGCACGCTGGGGCAGCCGCTGCCGGACGACTCGCTCGAGCCGTCCGACGCGCTGCTGCCCGCCGAGGACAGCAGCCTCGAGGACGTACGCGCCTTGCTGGCTGACACCAGCGAGGGACTCATCCCCGGCTGACCATGGCCCGCTCGCGCTACCTCCCAGACCGCGGCCTGTCGGCCCGGATGGGACTGACGATGTTCATGCTCGGGCTGCTGTACGTCGTGCTGATCGTGCTCGTCACGTCCTACACCAACCTCGCGCTCGGGATCATCGTGGCGGGCGGTGCGCTGTTCGCCCAGTGGTTCTTCAGCGACCGCATCGCGCTGTACGCGATGCACGGCCGGGTCGTCACGCCTGAGGAGCAGCCGCACCTGCACGGCGTCGTGGACCGGCTGTGTGCGCTCGCGGACATGCCCAAGCCCACCGTGGCGATCGCCGACACGGACGTACCCAACGCGTTCGCGACCGGCCGTACGCCGCAACGCGCCGTCGTCTGCGCCACGACCGGGCTGATGCGACGCCTCGACGAGCGGGAGCTGGAGGGTGTCCTCGCGCACGAGCTGTCGCACGTCGCGCACCGCGACGTCACGGTCATGACGGTCGCATCGGTGGTCGGCGTGCTCGCCGGGTTCCTCACCCGCATCGCGCTCTACAGCGGCATGGGCAGGCGGCGCGACGACAGCGGCGCGCCGGCCGTGCTCGTGATCGTCCTGGTGAGCATGGTGGTGTACGCGCTGAGCTTCCTGCTGATCCGCGCGCTCTCGCGCTACCGAGAGCTGTCGGCCGACCGGGCCGCCGCGTTCCTGACCTCGGCGCCTTCGGCGCTGGCCTCCGCGCTGACCAAGATCAGCGGAGACATGGGACGCATCCCGAGCCGGGACCTGCGCGAGGCAGAGCCGTACAACGCGTTCTTCTTCGCGCCGGCGATCGCACCGGGCTTCAGCCTGTCGTCGCTGTTCTCGACGCACCCGTCCCTCGAGCGGCGTCTGGAGCAGCTGGGCACGATCTCGGCGCAGCTCGGCCGGCCCACGACGTGACCGGCTGGCTCGACCGGGTCCTCGGCCGCAGCACGCCGCCGGCGCCCAGCCTGGACGCGCTGTTCGCCCTGCCCGGCGCCGCGCTCACCCTCGAGTCGGCGATGGGTCTTCGGCCGACAGGGCGGGGCTCGGTGTGCTTCCGGGCCGCCGAGGGCGGGGCGGCCGCTGCCACGGTCGACGACGTCGAGCAGCTGCTGGAGATGGACGGGGGACCGAAGGTCGAGCGCTCGGTCGACACGTACGGCTTCACCTGGCTGCTGCTGCGGCGCGAGCCGTCCGACGTCGCCGGGCTGGTGACCGACCTGCACGGCATCAACTCCACCTTGCAGGACAACGGCTTCGGCCCCGCCCTGCTGTGCTCGCTGGTCGCGTTCGCCGGGGACGACGGGCGGCGGCTGGGGCTGGTCTACCTCTACAAGCGCGGCACCTTCTATCCGTTCGCGCCGCTCGAGGGGCAGAAGCGGGACAACGCGTTCGAGCTGCAGGTGCGCGGGGCGCTCGGAGCCGACCTGCCGGTG
>DASVBQ010000354.1:0-12135 GCA_036375795.1 Actinomycetes bacterium | reverse complement strand
GATCGTCGAGGGCGCCGGTGACGCCGAGCAGATCGCCGGCCGGGTGAACCAGATCCGCGCCGAGATCGAGAAGTCGGACTCCGACTACGACCGCGAGAAGCTCCAGGAGCGCCTCGCCAAGCTGGCCGGCGGCGTCGCCGTGATCAAGGCCGGCGCGGCCACCGAGGTCGAGCTCAAGGAGCGCAAGCACCGCATCGAGGACGCCGTCCGCAACGCCAAGGCTGCCGTCGAGGAGGGCATCGTCGCCGGTGGTGGCGTCGCGCTCCTGCAGGCGTCCACCACGGCGTTCGAGAAGCTCGACCTCGACACCGACGAGCTGACCGGTGCGAACATCGTGAAGATCGCGCTGGAGTCCCCGCTCAAGCAGATCGCGATCAACGCCGGCCTCGAGGGTGGCGTCGTGGTCGAGAAGGTGCGCAACCTCGAGGTCGGTCACGGCCTCGACGCGGCCACCGGTGAGTACAAGGACATGATCAAGGCCGGCATCATCGACCCGGCCAAGGTCACCCGCTCGGCGCTGCAGAACGCCGCGTCGATCGCCGGGCTGTTCCTCACCACCGAGGCCGTCATCGCCGACAAGCCGGAGAAGGCCGCCCCGGCGGCCCCGGGCGGCGGCGACATGGGCGGCATGGACTTCTGAGTCCGTCCCGCTCTACCTGAACGACCCGAAGGGGCGGTCCCTCCTCACGGAGGGGCCGCCCCTTCGGCGCGCGCTAGCCGACCGGCGGGTGCACCATCCAGACGTTCGGCTCCCAGTAGGTGCCGAGGTCCTCGTCCCGGTCGACCCCCAGCGTCGCCAGGCCTTCGGGGAAGACGTACTCGCCGGACTCCGGGAACGCCATGCCGGTCCAGCTCTCCCACTCGGCCACCGTGCCGGTGATCAGCAGGGACCGGGGGAGTGCGGGACCGGTCCGCGCGCCGAGGCGTTCGTGCACCCGCATCCACGGGTCGAGGAGCTGGCCGTCGTCCCTCCTCCACCGGACGTACCGCTCGATCGGAGTGATCGGGTACCGCTCCTTCCACGACGGCCGGACCGGCGCGACCAGGTGTGACAGGCCCTGTCGTACGGCAACCTCACGCATGGCTCCAAGCAGCCGCGCCGCCATCCCCTGCAGCCGGCCGTCGCGCGGCGTCTCGGCGGCCAGGGCGCACAGCGTGTTGACCGCGGCGCCGGCGCGATGCTCGGTGAAGGCGGTCTCGATCGCCCGGTCGATGCCGTCCGGCAACGTCGCATCCCGGCCGTCCCAGGAGAGCGGCGCGGTGTGTCCCTCGGCGACGACGGCGTCCGACTCCTCGTCGTAGAGGACGAACTGGAAGTCGGCCAGCTCCTCGTCGAGCAGCCCCCACCAGCGGTTGAGGACGTCCCCGTGCAGGTTGTACTCGGGCCAGACGGCGGCCGAGTCCAGGCCGCGCTCCCACAGGTCCGGCCGCTCGGCCGCCGTGTGCATCGTGATCATCGGCGCCTCCGCTCAGCTCAGGCCAACCGGCGGACCCACCTCGCCTCGCCGGCGTCGAGGTGCAGCTCAGCATCGCACTCGGCGGCGGCCTCCGGGTCGTGCGTGGCCAGGACCACAGCGGCGCCTCGGTCCGCCTCGGCCCGCAGCAGCGCGACGATCCGGGCCCGGTTGGCCGCGTCGAGCTCGCTGGTGGGCTCGTCGGCAAGGACCACGGTGCCCTGCTGGGCCAGCCCGCGAGCCACCGCGACCCGCTGCTGCTGGCCGCCGGAGAGCTCCTCGATCAGCTGATGCCCGGCGGTCGCCAGGCCGACGACCTCGAGCGCCTCCGCCGTGCGGGCCTGGGCCTCGTCGGGGTCCACGCCGGCGGCCAGCAGCGGGACGAGCACGTTCTCTGCGGCCGTGAGCACGCTGGCCAGCGCGTTGTCCTGCGGGATGAGGACGACACCGGCGGCGCTGGTCCAGTCGCGGTCGGACGGCACCTCCCCGTCGACGCGGACCTCGCCCCGGGCGGGGCGGACGAGCCCGGCGAGTGACCACAGCAGCGTGGTCTTGCCCGCGCCGGACGGGCCGGTGACGGCGACCATCCGGCCGGGCGCCGCGCGCAGGTCCACGCCCTGCAGCACCTCGTGCCCGTCGTAGTCGACGTGCACGTCGGTGGCCAGGATCTCGACCATTCGGGTGATCACGCTGCACCTTCGTTCGCCTCGGTGTCGGTGCGGTCCAGGCGCACGGCCGCGTCGTCGACGATCGTCACGCGCAGCAGCGAGCCCGGCGGCACCCGCTCGAGCACGTCCGGCGGCAGCGTCAGCGACCCGTCGCGGCCGACCACGGCGTACTCCTCGCCGCGCCGGCCCTCCGCACCCACCCGCCCGTCGCGGATCGTCACGGTGCGAGGCAGCCGCGCCGCCACGTCGGGGTCGTGGGTGACAGCGACGACGGTGGTGCCGAGATCGCGGTTGATGTCGGTGACCGCCTTCAGCACCTCGTCGCGGCCCTCGTGGTCGAGCTGGCTGGTCGGCTCGTCGAGCAGCAGCAGGCCGGGGCTGGCGGCCAGGCCGACCCCGACGGCAAGCCGCTGACGCTGTCCGGGCGAGAGCGCGGGCAGCGGTGTGGTGGCGTGGTCGGCGAGCCCGACCAGGCCGAGCACCTCGCGCGCGTCCGGCAGCTCGAGCACGCCGAGCTCGTCCTCAGCCTCGCGGGAGGACCGGAGCTTGCGCGCGCCGCGCTGGGCGAACCGCACGTTGTCCAGCGGGCTGGCGTACGGCAGCAGGTTGCGCATCGCGCCCTGCAGCACGACGCCGACGTCGGCGGCCCGCATCCGCGCCAACGCGCGCTCGTCCATGCGGGCGATCTCGTGCTGGCCGACGTGCAGCCGGCCGGCGCTCGGGCGTAGCAGGCCGGCGAACAGGTTGAGCAGCGTCGACTTGCCCGAACCGGAGGGGCCGAGCAGCCCGACCACCTCGCCGGCCGCGACGTCGAGGTCGACACCGGAGAGCGCGACGACGTCGTTGCCCTCGAGCCGGTAGATGTGCACCAGGCCGTGGCAGGACACCGGGATGCCGGTCATCGCGGGCCCCCCGGGTCCTCGTGGGCTCGCGAGCGGTCTCGTGAGGTGCTCATCGGACTCCTTCCCGCAGCCGGTCGGAGCGACCGGTGCGCAGCTGCAGCACGGCGACCGTGAGGCCGACCGCGACGAGGAGGGCGGCGAGGCCGCCGAGCGCTGCCCACGCCGAAGCGGCGTCGGGCGAGTAACGGACGGGCACGGTGTCGGAGGTCTGGTCGAACTGCGGCAGCGACGGGAGCACCGCCCAGGTGGCGAGGACCGCTGCCATCGCGCCGCACGCGAGGGCGACCAGCACCGTCCCGAGGTTCTCCCGCAGCAGCAGGGCGCGGACCGTGCGCCGCCGCAGGCCCACCGCGCGCAGCGCAGCCACCTCGTACGCCCGCTGACGCCGTCCCACGTAGGCGGCGACGAGCAGGGCGCCGACCGAGACGACGACCGCGGCCGCGCCGCAGACCAGCAGCAGCCGGAGCGCCAGGACGGCGCCGTCCCCGGCGTACACGCGCTCCC
The DNA here is from genome assembly GCA_036375795.1 of Actinomycetes bacterium. Lineage (GTDB taxonomy): Bacteria > Actinomycetota > Actinomycetes > JACCUZ01 > JACCUZ01 > DASVBQ01. The sequence goes on along the minus strand of DASVBQ010000354.1, from coordinate 8,607 downwards.
GCCCCGTCAGCGTCTCGCGCCCCTGCACGGTGATCTCGGCCTTCTCCAGCCGTTCGACCAGGGCGGCCTCGGCTGCGCGGTCCTCGCGCGCCAGCCACACCTGGCGCTCGCCGAGCGGCGCCACGTCGTCGAGCCGCAGCACGAGGTCCAGGTCGACCAGCACCGCCTCCCGGCCGGCCCGAGGGGCGTAGTCGACCGTGCGGACGGTGCGGTAGCGGGTCGGCGCGCCGGAGAGCCCGGTCGTCTCGCCGACCGGGGTCCCGCCGCGCGCCGCGCTCGGTCCCGCGGCCTTCGCCCCGACGAGGGCGGGCAGGGGCTCCGGCGAGTCGCCGCGCACGATCTCGGCGAACGGCCCACCGGGGGCGTGGACGTCGACCCGCAGCGGGTCGCCTGGCCGCAGCGTGACCTCCGGTCCACCGATGCTCGGCGTGACGGGCCGCCAGGCGCCCGGACGGCTGAACGTCGTCGGGAGCTCCTCGGGCTGACCACCGCTCTCCTGGAGCGTGACCGAGCCGATGAGCAGGGTCGCGGTCGCGCTCTCGATGTCGGTCCCCGGGTGGTCCACGGCGAGGGCCGCCAGCCGGCAGCCGGGCGCGCAGGACTCCGGCACCGCTGCCGAGTACGTCCCCGGGCCGGGCTGCAGGCGGCCGAGGTCGACCCGCACCGGGGAGCCGTCGACGTCGAGCCGCGCGGTCAACCGCAGCGGGGACGGGGAGTCCACCTCCGGCAGGTCCACCGCGACCGCGAGCCGGCCGGGCCGCACGGTCAGCGGCGGCGGCAGCGCGGGGCGAAGGGCCGAGCGGACCGTACCCCTCGGGCGCGCGTCGGGCGCGCCCCAGGCGAGGACCCGATCGGCGCGCGTGCTGTCGACGGCGAGCATCGACGCCTCCTGGTTGGAGGCGACCACCTGCACGGCGGCCATCGCGAAGTCCCCGTCGGGATCGGCCGCGCTGACCGCGTCGAGCAGCTCCCGGGGCCCCGGCGCGCGGACCTCCAGCACGACGGCCGCGCCGGTCTCGGCCGCGGCGCGCTCGCTGCGGTTGCGTTCGGCGACGGTCCAGGCCTGGACGCCGACCAGCAGCAGGCAGGTCGCCACGGCGAGGACTGAGGCGATACGGGCGGTGCCCGGTCGGCGGGCGACGCCGGCCCAGCCGACGACGCCGTGCGCCCGCCCGCGAACGGTCGCCGCCGCGATCCGGCGCCGCGCGAAGCGGACCAGCACCCGGGCGGCCAGCAACCCGCCGGCCACGGCGACCATGCCCGGAGCGAGCAGGGCCACGGGGCTCGGCCGGTCCCCGCGCTCGCTCACCAGCTGGACGACGCCCGCCACGGCGAGCACCACCACGACAGCCTCGACGAGCCCGGCCCGCCGGCCGCCGTGGCGCGGCGGGACCCGGCGCAGCAGCTCGGACACCGGTCGGCGGAACACCTGCCGCGACGACAGGGCGGCGGTCACCACGCCGCCGGCCAGCGTGCCGAGCACGGTCAGCAGCACCGACCAGGTCAGCAGCACCTCGGTGCCGGGGGCGAAGACGCGGCCCGCGGCCGCCCGGACGGCGGACCAGCCGATGACGGTGCCCAATGGCGCGGCCACCAGCAGCAGGATGACCACCTCGGCGAGCCCGAAGCGACGGGTCTGGCGGGCGGTCAGCCCGCGCAGCTTGGCCAGGCCGAGCTCCGGGGAACGTTCCTCGGTCGCCGCGCCGACCACGAGGTAGAGCGTCCACCAGCTCAGCAGGACGAGCTGGGTCACGGCGAGCGGCGCGGCGATGCGGACCAGGTCGCGGCCGTCGTCGGCCCGGCCGAGCGCAGCGGGCAGCTGGGTGTCGGTGGTGAGGAAGTACGCCGAGGTGTCCAGACTGAGCCGGTCCACCTGCTGGCGCAGCAGGTCGACGTCCTCGAGCCGGACCGCGGACGGTCGGACCGGCACGTCGACGGTGTAGGTCGTGATACGGGCGAGGGCAGCGGTGCCCGGCCCGACGAACACCGGGTCGGCGGTGGGCGGGACCTCCTCGAGGCCGCTTGCGGACGCCTGCGGGTAGAACGATGCGAAGTACGGCCGGCCCGCCCAGTAGGCGGACTCGACCGGCACGGGGTCGACCGTGCCGACCACCCGGACGGCGACGACCGGGGGAAGACCGCCCGTCTCGAGCGTGGCGGCGTCGGTGAGCTCGATCTCCAGGGTGTCGCCGATCTCGCCGCCGACGAGGTCGAGGCTGCGGCGGGTCAGCACGCCCTCGGACGCCGCGGTGGGGCAGCGGCCTTCGACGACGGGCAGGTTCTCGCAGATCCCGCCGCGCTCGACGACCTGGCCGGCCACCTCACCGCGCTCGAACGGGCCGCCGGTCGGGTGGTAGGTCCCGGCCCCGGCATAGGCCAGGCGGGGTTCGCCGAACGCCGGGTGCGTGAGGGTCTTCCGCACGGTCCGGACCGTGAACTCGCCGTTGCGCGCCTCGCCCAGCCCGACGCCGGCTCCGGACTGTGGCACCGACACCTGGACCGACAGGGTGAAGGCGTCGGCGCGGCGCAGCGTGTCCCGCAGGATCGACTCCTCGGCAGCCCGGGCGTAGAGCGGCGCGACCACCGAGGCCGCGCTGGCGACGGTGGCGAGCACCAGCACGATCAGCGCGGTGCTCCGGCGGAACCACAGTCCCTGCAGGGCCAGCCGCGGGCCGCTCGGGTCCGGGCGTCTCATCGCGACTCCCGCAGCCGGTCCGGCGTGGCCGACGCGGCGAGGGCGCGGCCGACGACCACCGAGACCGCGCAGAGCAGCAGCAGGCAGCCGACGACGGTGGCGGCCACCGCCGGCCAGGCGGGTTCCAGCACCAGCGGGAGCCGCGCCGACGGCGTGGCGAACAGCGGGATGGTGGGCAGCGCGGCCTGTGCCGCCGCGACACCGAGCAGGGCCCCGGCCAGGACGCCGAGGACGGCGACGACCAGGTGCTCGCGAACCGCGGCCGCCCGGATGGCGTGGGCCGGGACCCCGACGACGCGCAGGCCGGCAAGGTCGCGGGCCCGGCTGGCGCCCGAGGTGGCCACGCCGACGACGAGGACGGCTGCGGCGAGGACGACGGCGACCAACCCGGCGAGCACCGCGAGACGCAGCGCAAGCGTCGGTCCCTCGTCGGCGAAGGCGGCCCGGTGGTCCGCCGCGCTGTCCCGGGCGGTCACCTCCAGGCCGCGGTCCCGCAGGGCGTCCCTGACCTGGCGCTCGCGCGTGGGGTCGTCGGCGGCCAGCCAGACGTCGTACGACGTCTGCGCCGGTGCCACGGACGGACCCGCGACGACCGCGGCGAGGTCGACGAGGACACCGCGTGGGCCGCTGCGCGGCACCTGCGGCAGCGTGCCCATCACCCGGTAGCTGAGGTCACCCGCGGTCAGGTCGGACGATACGACGCGTTGCGGGCCGGGGCCGCTGCCTGGCGTGCGCGGCACCTCGGGCACCTGTCCGGCGGTCAGGGCCGGCGGGAAGACGGGGACGTCGCCGTGCTGAACCGTCGCCGGCACGCCGTACGACTCGTCGCGGAAGTTCAGTCCTGCTCCGGGCGACACCAGACCGGTCACCTCGCCGTTGGCGTACCAGGGCACGGACTGCCAGGCGCCCTGATCTTCGGTGTCCAGGTCCACCGGCCGGAGCGCGTCCGCGGCCCCGGCGCGCAGATCGGTCAGCTCGACCGAGACGGCGGCGTCGGTGAAGTCACCGAACGTCCGGGTGACGGAGACCTCGCGCAGCAGGCAGCCGTCCGCGCACGGGAGCTCGCCGGAGTAGGTCGACGTTCCACGCGTCAGGCGCCCCAGGTCGACCCGATGAACGATGCCTGCCGCGTCGGCCACTCCGAGGACGAGGCGCATCGGCGCGAGCTGAGGTCTGGGGAGTCCTTCTGCCGGAGGGATGCCCTCCGCCTCGAACCGGGCAGTCACGGACACCTGGTCTCCGCGCAGCTCGATCGGGTCCCGAAGGTGCGGCCGGATCTGCCGGAGCTGGCGCACGGTCGGACGGTTCTCGGCAGAGCCCCAGCGGGCGACGCGGCGGAACGCGTCCGGCTCCACGGCGGTGGTGCGCGGGCCGGTCTCGGTGGCGGAGCGGACGGTCACGACGGGCGTGGCGAAGCGCCCTTCCGGATCGATGTCGAGCACCGCCTCGCGCAGGGCCAGCGAGCTGTCGGCGTCGACGGTCAGCACCACCGGCGCGCCGGCCTCGACGTCCGCGCGGGTGTTCCGGTTGCGGTCGGAGACGGTCCAGGCGTCGACGGCGAAAACCAGCAGGGCGCACGCGACCGTGACGATGGCGATCAGCCGGCGCAGCGCGGGACGACGGGCTATCTGCACTCCCGCGAGCGCCCACGGCACATCCCCCCGGCGCAGCGAACGGCGAGCCAGCGGACCGGCGGTGGGGATGGCGGCCTGCGCCAGCAGCAGACCCCCGGCGATGGCCAGCAGTCCGGGCGCGAGGAGGGCGACCGGGCCGCCGTCGCCGGAGAGCAGGGTCACCAGGCCGGCGGCTGCGGCCGCGACGATGGCGCCCTCGACCAGGCCGACCTGCAGCGTGGATGCGCGTGGGGGGACCCGGCGGAGCAGGGCGGTGAGCGGCTGTCGCAGCGTGGGTGCGCCGGCGGCGGCGATGGCGAGCAGACCGGCCACGGCGGCAGCGACGACCGCGACACCGACCGGCCAGCGGGCCTCGAGGGTGACCCCCGGTTCCAGCCAGAGCGCGGTCGCGCCGAGTGCGGCGAGCCAGCCGAGTCCGGCGCCGAGGACCACGCCGAGCAGCACGAGGATGCCGAGCTCCCGCAGCAGCAGCCCGGCGGCGCCGCCGGTTCCCAGCCCACGCAGTCGAGCCAGCGCGATCTCCGGCCGACGCTGTTCGGTTGCCGCTGCGCAGACGAATGCGAGCACGACGATGCCGAGCACGGCGAGCTGCACGGTCAGCAGCGGGATCACGGTCCGGGCCTGATCCCGCTGGGACTGCGTCGACGCGAGCAGAGGAGCGAGCCCGCTGGTGGCTGACGCGCCGACGGTGCGGGCCTGCCGGTCGACCTGGTCGGTCGCGGCCTGCAGGGCCGGAACCCCCTCGAGGTCCACCCGGTCCACGACGAGGGGGATGTCGAGATGGGTGCGCAGCTGCGGCCACTCGGCCGCGGCCAGGGTCGACCAGGTCGTCAGGACGTCGTCGACCGAGTCGAGGCCACCGGCTGCCTCACCCGGCCTGGTCGCGGGTGCTGCGGTCTGGCCGCGACCGGACCAGTACGGGTCGGACGGCTCGACGGCCTCGTAGACGCCGACGACGGTGGCGACGACCGTCGCCGGTGAGTCATCGGGGTCGGCCGCGCCCTCGGGTACGACGCGCAGCCGCTGGCCCGGGCGCAGACCTACCGCGTCGGCGGTCCGCCGGCTGACGACCACCTCGCCCTCATCGGAGGCGCACCGGCCGTCGGACATGGTCAGGTGGCGGCACAGCGCAGCGCGGCTGACCAGACGGGCGCGGTACCGGTCGCCGTCGGGCGAGACGCTGAGCAGGACCCGGGTGTCGGCGCCGCCAACCGCCCGGCCGAACTGCGGCGGCGTCTCGGGCGCGATGGCGCGGGCCAGGCGAGCCGGTGCCAGGGGGTTGCTGCCGCTGGCGGACACGAAGATCCCACTGGCGCCGGTGGGCGCGTCGGCGACGACGTTGCGCAGGACTGACTGCTCGACCGCTCGGGCGTACAGCGGCCCGAGCGCCGCTGCCGCGGTGACCACCGCCGAGAGCAGGACCACCAGGATCGCCTGCCGGGGCCGGTGGCGCAGCGCGGCGACGGTCACCGACCCACCCGCCATGCGCGCTCTGCCTCCCCGGTCGTCCGCTACCCCCGCCCTCTCGGTGTGCCGGTCGATGGGCAGCACCGGGCCGGCTAGGTCGCCGCGCCACCTTGCCGCACCGCTCGCACAGGGGGAACGGCGGGGCACCGATCGTGACGGGATCGTTGCAGTGATGATCACCGGTGTCACAGCCGACGAAGGCGCCGGAGCGAGCGGGCGTCACCGGACGGCTGACGATCCCTCAGAAGGGTGGCTCGTCTGGCTCGGTGGTCGGCGGGTCAGGCGGGTCGAGCGGGTCGGGCGGGTCGGGGTCGTCGGGTGCGTCCCGCCTGGGGGACGTTGCCGCGCCGAGCAGGCCGGGGTGGTCGAGGAGGGCTTGGGCGGGTCGGCGGTAGCGGCGTCCGGAGGGCAGGGTCCAGACCATTCCGCCGTGCTCGTCGGGGGTGATGGTGGTGTCGGTGAGGGTCTTGAGCCGGTGCTCGGCGCGGCAGAGCGGGCGCAGGTTGGCCGGGCTGGTCGGGCCGGCGGGCCACTCGGTGGTGTGGTCGAGGTCGCAGCGGGTGGCCGGGGTGCGGCACCCGATGCCGTGGCAGGTGGCGTCCCGGGCCAGCACGAAGTCGCGGATCGGCTGGGTGGGCTGGTAGGTGTCGACGGAGATGTCGCAGAGCCGGCCGGCCGGGTCGGTGAGCAGTCGCCGCCACACGCCGTCGGCGGCGATCCGGCGAGCCACCTCGGCGGTGATCGGCTGCCCGGTGCCGGCCAGCTCCGCCGGCTCGTCGTCCGCGCCGAGCAGGGTGGACGCGGCCACCAGCACCCCGACCTGGGGGGCCCGGCCATGCCGTCGGGGCAGCTGCATCGCGGCCAGCGCGTGGGTGGCCAAGTCGGCCAGCACGTCGGAGCGGCAGGCGTCCAGGCTGCGCACCTCGTCGATCTCCGCCGCCGGGCGCCCGGCGCCCCGCTGGGTGCGGGCACGGTCCCGGTCGCCGGCCTGGGCGCGGTCGGCGAGTCCAGTGATCCAGAGGTACCCGGCCTCGACCTGCTCGGCCGGGGCGACCCACTCCAGCCGAGCCATCCCGTCGGTCAGCGGCTCCCGCCACACCCCCCGGGCCGCCCGGGCCGCGGCGTGACGGGCCTGCGCGGCGGCCGGGTCGGCGGAGATCACCGCCCGGCGCAGCGCCTGCCGCAGCGCCGGCAGGGTCGCCGCCCTCGCCCGGGGCAGAACCTGGGCCTCGACGGCGCGGGCGGCCGGGTCGGCGAGCACCGCGACCGCGTCGGCCACGGCGCGGGCCTTGGCCAGGTCGATCCGCCCGGCCGCCAGCGCCCACCGGGTGCCCGGCAGCCGGGTCAGGGCGGCGGCGAGCTCCACCCGGTTCCGGGCCCCGGTGGGCGAGAGCGCCAGCGCGGCGGCCACCTCGGCGGCGGCGACCTGCTCGGCCGGAACCTCGTCGGCGCCCGGGCCGACCCCGCGTAGCCGGGCGCACCGGCCGGTCAGCTCGGCGGTGGCCGCCACGGCCCGGGCGTCGCACCAGGCCTTCAGCCGCTCGCAGCCGGCCAGGTACTCCACCAGCACCGGGTCGGGCAGCGTGTCCGGGTCGAAGCCCTCCAGCCAGGCAGCCAGCCGTGGGCCCGGCGACGTGGTCGCCAGCAGGTGCCCGGACGGGTCGCCGGGCACCAGCTCCGCCGGACCCAGCGCCGCCACCACCGGGTCGGTGCCGCAAGTCAGCACCGAGGAGTCCACCACCGCGGTCGGCCGGTCCCCGTCGAACACCCGCCAGCCGGCCGGCTCCGCGGCGAGCACCGGCTCCCAGCCCTCCAACGGGTCCCGCAACGGGTCGACCGGGTCGCGCTGGGCGACGGTGTCGGCCGGAGCGACCGGCTCGAGCAGCTCTGCCGCCACCCGCCTCACCTCCCGACCCTCCACCGGACTCGAACGTATGTTCGAATCGTATCGCACCGGCCGGACACGACGGAGGGCCCATCCACAGCGAACCCTGACCGCAGAGCGGGCTGTCAGGGTGCGGGGGAGCGGAGCAGCGGCCCGACGGGGGCGCCTAGCGGCCGGCGAAACTGCCGGCGATGCGGCGCTCGGCCTCGTCGTAGCTCTGCCCGGCCTGCGCGAGCAGCTGGCTGATGCCGGCGAGCGCCTGCTGGAGGCCCTGCGCGTTGCGGTTCCACTCCTCGTACAGGACCTGGAAGCGCTCCTGCGCCTGGCCGCTCCAGGTACCGCTGATCGGCAGCACCCGGCTGCGCAGGCTGCCGAGCTCGGCCTCGATCTGGCCGGACGTCCCGCTGACCTGTTGCGAGAGCTGGACGAGCTCGGTCGGTGTGACGCGGAAGGCGGTCATCGTGTCTCCTCATCGCTCATGACGTGACGCCACGACGCTAGATCGATCCGCATTTCCGTCCGCGGAGTTGTGCACAGGGACGTTCGCCCCTCGCACTCCGGCGATCCTGGGCGCAGGGTGGGTCCGACGAGCAGAACCAGTGTCAGGACGGTGGGAGGTGCCCGTGAAGATCGACGAGCTGATGACCACGGCACGTGATGCGATCACGGTCAAGCGGGTGTTCGGCGAGCCCTACGAGAAGGACGGCGTGACCGTCATCCCCGCGGCCACGGTGGCCGGCGGCACCGGAGGCGGCGGCGGACACGACCAGCAGGGCCAGGAGGGCGAAGGCGGCGGCCTGGTGGTGCGGAGCCGGCCGGCCGGGGCGTACGTCATCAAGGAGGGCAACGTCTTCTGGCGTCCGGCCGTCGACGTCAACCGCCTGTTCGCGGTGATCGGGGCGGTCGCGATCGCCTACCTGCTCACC
>DASVBQ010000347.1:0-3475 GCA_036375795.1 Actinomycetes bacterium | reverse complement strand
CACGAGGTTCCCGGCCGCGTTGCGCACCCGGAAGGTGGCGACCTGTCGAGTGTCGAGGCGGTAGCTCACCGTCGTGGTGTCGTTGCGGCCGTCCCGGCCGGGGCTGAGCCGGACGACCGAGCGGGCGGTGATCCGCGGGTGGAGCCGGCTGACCGACACGGTGGCCCGCGCCGGGTTGCCGGCGTCGCAGACGCTTCCGTCCTCCCGGCAGAGGACAGCGGACACGGTGTGCAGACCGTCGGCGAGCCCCTCCGTCGACAGGTCCGCGGCGTACGGCGCCGCGGTGTCCGTCGCCACAGCCGGCCCCGCACCCTCGACCCGGAAGCGCACTGCGCCGCCCGGCGCCACGGCGCTGGCGCTGATCGCGTCGCCCGTCGCCGGCGAGCCCTCGACGGGAGCGGTGAGGCTGGGCGCCGGGTTGGCGACCGTGGTGGTCAGGCTGACGGAGGACGCGCTGCACTGGTCGGTGCGGCTGCAGTCGGTGGCGGTCACCGTCTGGGCACCGGCCAGGCCGTACGTCTCGAAGGACGCGGCGGCGACCCCGGCTTCGGTCGTGACGACGGCGGAGAGGTCGGCGAAGGTGAGGCGCACCCGGGGTGCGCTGCTGCTCGCGCTCACCGTGGCCACGCCGCTGACGCTGCTGCCACCTGCGGGAGCGTTGATCGACGGGGTCGACGTGGGCGGGAGCAGGTCGAGAGAGGCGTTGAAGTCGACCAGCCCGCCGGCGAAGCCGAGCTTCGCGGTGTTGGCGCCACCGGTCACCGCCGCGGCCAGCTCGTCCGCGGTCCGGCCCGGACGGAACGCCTCGAGCAGCGCGACCTGCCCGGAGACCAGGGGAGTGGCGAACGACGTCCCGTCGGCGGCCTCGAAGCCGCCGCCCGGTGTCGCGATGACGACGCCCCGACCGGGCGCCCCGACGTCGACCCACGACCCGAAGCTGCTGAAAGGAGCCCGCGCGCTGCCGTTGGCGGCGGTGGCGCCCACCGACAGGACGCCCGGCAGGGCCGCGGGGAACTGCTTGGCCCGGGTCCCCTCGTTGCCGGCGGCCGCGACCACGAGGACGCCGTGCTGCTGGGCGTACCCGACGGCGTCCCGCTCGAGCGGGTCCGACGTCGGGCCGCCGAGGCTGAGGTTGATGACGTCGGCGCCGCTGTCGACCGCCCAGACGATGCCGGCGGCCAGGTCGTCGGTGAAGATGCGGCCGGTCCGGTCGGCCACCTTCGCGGCGAGCACCGTGCTGTCGTAGCCGGCGCCGGAGATGCCCAGCCCGTTCCCGGTGGCGGCCGCGGCGACGCTGGCCACCCCTGTGCCGTGCCCGACGAGGTCGCGCACGTCGGAGCCCCGGGTGACCGCGTTGAAGGTGCCTGCGATCTTCCCGGCGAGGTCGGGGTGGGTCACGTCGACGCCGGAGTCCACGACGGCGATGCGTACGCCGGGGCCGCCGTGGGCCGGGCGACCCCAGGCGGTGGTGGCGTGGACCGCGTCGAGGTAGGCGCGCTGCTCGGCGAACCGCGGATCGGCGGGCTCCTCCGCCAGCCACCGGCGGTGCGCCACGTCGACGGCCGTGACGTCCGGACGCCGCAGCATCGCCCGCCGCAGGGACTCGGCCTCGCTGCGGGGCACGTCGAGGGCGACGGCCTTGAGACGTGGCACCCGGCCGGCCTTGCGCGCGCCGCGCAGGACGCCGGCCTCGGCCACCTCGGCGCCCGCCGCGCGGGTGGACGTGCGCACGACCAGGCGGACGTCGGCCTCTTCCTCGACCGGGACGCCGGCCGCCGCAGCGGGGGTCGGCCAGAGGGGGAGCGCTGCCGCGAGGGCCGCCACTGCCACGAGGGCAGCTCGCAGGGTCCGGTGCGCACGCATGGAGGACCTCTGCTCTGGCTCGTCGACGGGGGCTGCCCCGCAAGTATCGGTCACGTCGTGTTCCCCCGAGGCGGTTCGGACCGATCCGGCAGGGTGTGTCCGTATCCCGGGCGTGTCAGCTGATCAGCCGGTCGGTGCCGGACACGACGTGCAACACCGGAAGCTTCAGCTCGTCGCGCAGCCGGGACGCCCAGTCGCGGTGCAGGCCCGACTCGATCGGGTGCGGAGGCGTCACGACGATGACCTCGTCGGAGGCGTCCTGGGTGACGGCCTCGACCGCGGCGGGCACCGGGTTGGACCCGGTCACCGAACCATGAGCGCGCAGCCCCACCGCTGCCAGCTTGTCGAGCGACTCGTTCACGGCATGCATGGCGTCCTGCTCGGCCTGCTGCGGCGAGGTCTCGTCCTCCTCCAGCGCGTCGCGGAGCCGGCCGAGGGCGACCTCGTCGAGCGCCTCGATGAGCCGGTTGTGCTCCGCGTCGGCAGGGACCAGCAGGTGGATCTCGACCTCCTCGTCGCCGTGCAGCTGCGCGATGCGGGTCACGTCGTGGTCGGTCAGTGTGTTCTCGCTCAGCAGGAGGATGGAGTACACACGCGGTCCTTCCGGAGGTCAGTGGCGGTCAGCGGTGAGGATGTCTGCGAGGTCGAAGCGTACGGGGCGGTCGAGCTGGTCGTAGGTGCAGGACCGGGGCTGACGGTCCGGACGCCAGCGCTTGAAGAAGGCCGTGTGCCGGAACCGGCTGCCCTCCATGGCGTCGTACTTCACCTCGGCGACGAGGTCAGGGCGCAGCGGCACCCAGGACAGGTCCTTGGCCGCGTTCCACCGGCTGACCGCCCCCGGCAGGCGGCCCCGCTCGTGCGCCTCGGCCTCGGCCCAGGAGCGCCAGGGGTGGTCGGTGAGGTCAGTGGTCGCGTACGGCGCGAGCTCCTCCACCAGCTCGGCACGCCGATTCATCGTGAAGGACGCGGCGACGCCCACGTGTTGCAGGTGGCCGTCGTCGTCGTACAGGCCCAGCAGGAGTGAGCCGATGACGCCCCCCGACTTGTGCCAGCGGTAGCCGGCGACGACGCAGTCCGCGGTCCGCTCGTGCTTGATCTTGAACATGGCGCGTACGTCGGGCTGGTAGCCGCCGGCGGCCGGCTTGGCGATGACTCCGTCGAGGCCGGCGCCCTCGAAGACCTCGAACCACCGGTGCGCGAGGTCGACGTCCTCCGTCGACGGCGTGAGGAACACCGGTGCGCCCGCGTCGGCCGCGAGCACCTCCAGCCTCTTCCGACGCTCCGCGAACGGGGCCTGCATCAGCGACTCGTCGTCCACGGCCAGCAGGTCGAAGGCGATGAACGAGGCCGGTGTCTCGGCGGCCAGCCGGTCGACACGGGACTTGGCGGGATGGATGCGCTGCAGGAGGGCCTCGAAGTCCAGCCGGTCGCCGTTCATGATGACGACCTCGCCGTCGACGACGCATCGCTCCGGCAGGTTGGCCCTGACCGCCTCGACCACCTCGGGGAAGTACCGGGTGAGCGGCTTCTCGCCCCGGCTGGAGAGCTCCACCTCGTCGCCGTCGCGGAAGGCGATGCAGCGGAAACCGTCCCACTTGGGCTCGTAGAGGTA
>DASVBQ010000338.1:0-2858 GCA_036375795.1 Actinomycetes bacterium | reverse complement strand
AGGATGTAGGCGTCCATATGTCGTCATCTTGACCGTCGAAACGCGCGTGTGACAACCTCCGCAGCGTGTCGACCCCGCCCCGGACCGCACTCGTCACGGGCGCCGGTCGGGGCATCGGGCAGGCCGTGGCGGTCCGGCTCGCGGAGCACGGCTACCGCGTCGCGCTCACCGCGCGCAGCGACGAGCAGCTCGCCGACACGGCACGGCTGTGCCCCGGCGACACCCTCGTCCTCCCGGCCGACATGCTCGACCCGGCCGCGCCGGACCGTGTGGTGTCCGAGGTCGAGCGGACCTGGGGGCCGGTCGACGTGCTGGTCGCCAACGCGGGGGCCGGCGAGTCGTCGCCGATCGCCCGGATGAGCGACGAGATGTGGCAGCGCCAGATCGACCTCAACCTCACCGCGCCGTTCCGGTGCCTGCGCCGGGTGGTGCCGTCGATGGTCGAGCAACGCTGGGGACGCATCGTGGTCCTCGCCTCGGTCGCCGCCAAGCGCGGCGAGCCCTACATCGCGGCGTACACCGCGGCCAAGCACGGCGTCCTCGGGCTGGTCCGCTCGGCTGCTGCCGAGCTGGCCCGCACCGGCGTCACCGTGAACGCGGTGTGCCCGGCGTACGTCGACACCCCGATGACCGACGGCACCGTCGAGACCATCGTGGCGACGACGGGCCGCAGCCCCGAGGAGGCCCGGGTGGCCTTGGAGCGCAAACAGCCGATCGGCCGGCTCATCACCGTCGACGAGGTGAGCGACGCGGTGCTGTTCTGCGTCGCCAACGGCGGGGTCACCGGGCAGGGCATCAACGTCGACGGCGGGGCGGTGCAGTCGTGAGCCTGGAGCGGGTGAACCCGCCGTCGCTGTCGGCCCCGAGCGGCTTCAGCCACGCCGTGACCGCCCGCGGCGGCACGCTGGTGTTCCTCGCCGGCCAGACCGCCCAGGACGACGAGCGCCGGATCGTCGACGGCGGCATCGTCGTCCAGTTCGAGAAGGCGCTGTCCAACTTGCTGGTGGCGCTCGACGCGGCCGGGGGGCGACCGGAGAACCTGGCCAAGCTGACGATCTTCGCTGTCGACCCGGAGGACTACCGGGCGAACGCCCGCGAAATCGGCGCCGTCTGGCACCGGCTTGCGGGTCGGGACTACCCGGCGATGGCGCTCATCGGGATCGTCCGGCTCTGGGACGAGTCCGCACTGGTCGAGCTCGAGGGGATCGCGGTCCTCCCGGACTGAGGCCCCTTTCTGAGCCCGCGACACGAACGGGGCAGCTGGGGCTCATGTGGCGACAGGATCGTCACCGTCGTCGTTTGCGGCACCGAATGCGTCGTAGAGCCAGACGGTCGGCCGGCTCGAGCAGCCTGCTCTTCTCACCCGGGCCGCACGAGCGGCCGGGTGCCCACTCCGCCGGTGACGTCGTGGACGTGCCTCGCGGCGGGCGCCGCGAGCAGGTCCTGCAGCGCGAAGAACAGGTCGCCTGCCTGCCGCCCGTGCCAGGTGCGGGGCAGCAGCTCGGCCGGCAGCCCGGGGTCGAGGTAGGGCAGCCGCCGCCACTGCGTCAGGGCGCGTACGTAGTCCGCGAAGGCCCGCGCGTCCTGCGACGCACGCCGGCGGCGCCACCGTGCCAGCACCGGGCCGTGCACCTGCAGGAACTCGTCGTACAGCTCCCGCAGCGCGTCGAGGTCCCACCAGGAAGCCACCGACTGCTCGAGGTCGCCGAAGGCGAGGTAGTCGCTGCGGAACAGGTCGACGTACTCGGTCAGCTGCAGCCGCTCCAGGGTCCGGCGGGTGTCGTCGTACAAGTGCGCGGGGGCCACCCACACGCCCGCGGCCGCGGTGCCGAAACCGAGCGCTGCCAGCCGGGACCGCAGCATGTGCCGCTTCGCCCGCTCGCTCTCCGGGACGGAGAACACGGCGAGCAGCCAGCCGTCCTCGATACGCACGGCGGGTCGCCGGAAGATGCGATGGTCGCCCTCGCGCAGGATCTCGCGGGCCTGGTCGGAGAGCCCGTAGCCGGCCGCCCCGTCCACCCGCTGCGCTTCGAGGATCCCGCGCCGCTTCAGCCGCGAGATCGAGGAGCGCACGGCGGGCTCGTCCACGTCGAGCTCGGCCAGCAACCGGATCAGCGAGGCGACGGAGATCCACCCACCCGCCTCGCGGGCGTACAGGCCATAGATGGTGACGATGAGGGATCGCGGCTGCTCGGAGCGCTGATCATGCGCCTCCGTGTGCGTCGTCACGGACACACGATAGCGTCGGGGTCGCTGCCGACACCGTGAGGAGATGCAGCGTGCCCAGCGACGCGACCGAGGTGCTGAGCCGGCCGGCACCCGAGCCCGACCGCACCGTCCGGTACGGCCCGGGCGACGACCACGTCATCGACATCCGGCTGCCTCGTGACGGCGACGGGCCGCGCCCGCTCGTCGTGGTGGTGCACGGCGGCTTCTGGCGCGCCGCGTACGACCGTCGACACACGGGCCCCCAGGCCAGCGCACTCGCCGCGGCGGGCTACGTCGTCGCGGTGCCGGAGTACCACCGGGTCGGCCAGGCCGCCGGGGGTTGGCCGGGGACGTTCGACGACACCGCGCACTGGTCGGACCGGCTGGTGGACCTGGTGTGCGGCGAGGTCGGGGAGGACGCGGTCGACCGTGACCGGGTGGTCCTCGTGGGCCACTCGGCGGGCGGCCACCTCGCGCTGTGGGCCGCCGCCCGGCACCGACTGCCCGCATCGTCGCCGTGGCGGCGCACTGCGGCGATCCCGGTGCGCGGCGTCGTCTCGCTGGCTGGGGTCTGCGACCTCGCGCTGGCGGCCCGGCTGCGCCTGAGCGACGGGGCCGCGCAGGACCTCATGGGTGGCGAACCGCTGCCT
>DASVBQ010000337.1:0-2013 GCA_036375795.1 Actinomycetes bacterium | reverse complement strand
GCTGTACGAAGTCCGGCTGCTGCTCGTGCCCGGCGTCAACGACTCCCCCGACCAGCTCGCGCGGACCGCCGACTGGCTGCTGCACGTCGACCCCGACGTACGCGTGAAGGTGATCGGCTTCCGGCCGCACGGTGTCCGGGCGTCGGCCCGGCACTGGGGCGAACCGACCGAGGCCGAGCGGGGGACGTACGAGCACGTGCTCGCCGGCGCGGGAGTCCGCGACCTCGAGCTGGTCTGAACGCTGCTGCTGCTCGAGTCGGGCCAGTCCGTGTCTCATCGGGTCACTGGTCGCTGAGTCCCCTCGTGGGCAGCTCGCCCTTCTTGGCTGCCTCGGTGACCGCTTTGTCGTTCGCGCGGAAGTAGTCGTACCGCCCCACCGCCTCGGTGACGTACCCGCCGACCGCCGAGGCGTCGATGGCCTCACCGCGCTTGAAGTCCCACGTCATGAGCGTGGACGTGCCAGGACGCAGCACGCTCCGCGGGTCCTCGAGCAGCACGCCGTACAGGAACCGCAGGCAGACACCGTTCTTCGTCGCGTTGATCGCGCAGACCCAGTGCCGCCAGTCGCGGTGCAGCGCGTACATCAGGATCCGGTACTTCACCGCGACGTCGAAGTCCTTGTGTGCGGCGAGGATCGCGCTGTCGAGAGCGGTCAGCGACGGCGCCGCGGCATCGTCGACGTCGGCGAGATACGTGGCGAGCGCGGGACTGTTCATCAGCGTCTCCTCGAAGTCACGTCGGTTCCCATCACTGCACCGGGACGCCGGCGACGTAGGTCGCGGCGACCTCGAGCGAGTCGTCGAGGACGGCCACGTCCGCGCGGTCGCCGGGTCGCAGCCGGCCGAGGTCGCTCCGGCCGAGCAGGGCCGCCGGCCGGGTCGTCGCCGCCGCCACCGCCTGCTCGATCGTGGCACCGGCAGCGATCGCGTTGCGCACCGCCCCGGGCATGCTGAGCACGCTCCCCGCCAGTCTCCCGTCGTCGTTTCGGGCCCGACCGTCGGCCTTGGTGACCTCGACGTCGCCCAACCGGTACCGCCCGTCCGGTGCACCGGCCGCCGACAGC
Source organism: Actinomycetes bacterium (assembly GCA_036375795.1). Taxonomy (GTDB): domain Bacteria; phylum Actinomycetota; class Actinomycetes; order JACCUZ01; family JACCUZ01; genus DASVBQ01. The sequence goes on along the minus strand of DASVBQ010000337.1, from coordinate 950 downwards.
GCGTCGGTGACCAGCACGAACCGTGATCCCGCCGCCGCGACCACCAGGGCCGCCGTCTCGGGGGCGAGGTGCACGCCGTCGCAGATCATCTGCACGGCCACGTCGTCCCGAGCCAGCGCCACACCGGTCAACCCGGGCGCCCGCGACGTCGGCTGGCTCATGCCGTTGAAGACGTGCGTGACCGCCCGAGCCCCTGCGTCGAACCCGTCGTGCGCCTGCTCCGCAGTCGCGTCGCTGTGCCCGAGCGACACCAGGACTCGGGTGGAGCTGAGCCAGGTGATCAGGCCGACGGCGCGCGGCAGCTCGGGGGCGATCGTCACGCCCACCACCGGGCCGGCCGCGAGCACCGGCTCGAGGAGCGACCGGTCCGGCTCGCGCAGGTGCCGCAGCGGGTGCGTGCCGCGGCGGCGCGGCGCCAGGAACGGCCCCTCGAGGTGGACCCCCAGGCAGCGCGCCGCGCCGGGCTCGCCCTCGGCCACCACCTCGCCACCGACCTGGACACTCCTGGTGATCAGGTCGAAGGATGATGTGATCAGGTTCGCCACGTAGGCCGTGACGCCGTCCCGTGCCATCGCCCGCGCGGCGACAGCCCACTCCTCGGCGTCCGAGGTCAGGAAGTCCACGCCGGCGTAGCCGTTCACCTGCAAGTCCACGAAGCCCGGCACCGCGAGCCCGCCGGACCCGACCGGCAGTCCGACCGCCGCGACGACGCCGTCCTCCAGCGCTACGTCGCCCGGGACGAGCTCGCTGTCGACCAGCGCCGCAGCCACGCCCAGCAGGCGTCTCATGCCGCACCTGCCGTGAGCAGTGCGTCAAGTGCCTCGCCGCTCGCCCGCGAGGCGCCGTACGTGAGCACGGTGGTTGCCCCCGGCAGCCGCGCGGCGCCCGGCCAGCCCATCTCCACCGACACCAGGTCCGGCCGCACCGCGGCCAGGTCGGCGAGCAGCGAC
>DASVBQ010000328.1:0-16109 GCA_036375795.1 Actinomycetes bacterium | reverse complement strand
GCCGAGCAGGGAGTTGCGGGCGGTGCCGTCGGGAGCCGCGCGCAGGTCGCGGGTGCGGTACGTCCAGCCGTGGCGGGCGGCGATGTCCGCGACCGCCGTCTCGCGGGCCAGCAGGAGCTCGTGGTGCCACGTCCACAGGTGAGCGCTCTGCGACCCCGTGGCGGCGTTGGTGTCGACCCAGGCGGACAGGCCGCGCGCCCAGACACCGCCAGACCGGCGGAGGGCGGCGTGTGCCGTCCCGTACAACTCGGCGTGCTCGTCGAGGATGCGTGCTCGGACCGCCGCCGGCGGCGGCTCGGGCGCGGGGCCCGTCGACTTGCCGGCCGAGAGCACCGTGCGGCGCGGCACGCCGAAGATCGCTACGAACGCGACAGCCGCGGCCGCGAACGACCCGAGGACGAGCACCGAGGCGTACCTGCCGAACGAGGAGGCGAGGAAGAGCGCCGCGAACGGGGAGCAGAGGGCAGCGATGGCGAGACCGCGCTTCCATGACACGGTCGAGGCGCGGGCTTGGACGGCAAGGGCCTGACCGGGCGTGGTCGCCGCGTCCATCTGCGCGACCAGGAATGCCTCTCGGGCACGCACGTCCCGGGCCGCGGAGGCCAGTCGCCAGACGAGCCCGGCGAGGAAGGTGAGGCTGCCCGTCGGGACGAGGAGGGCCGCCGCCACCATGAACACACCCTGGGCGGGGAACCGGTTGTCTGTCGCGATGGCGACGACGACGAACGTGACGAACATGACCACCCCCACGCTGGCCATGAGGATGCCGGTGACCATGGTCCGCGTCGGGCTCTGACGACGCACGGGCTCTCGGGCGGCGGGGTTGGACATGATCGGGAGGGAGGCAGGTGGGCCGGCCGGAGTCGAGGAACCTGCCCGTTCCGCGGCCTGTGCGGGCCGGGGGAGGCGACGCTCCTGCCGTCAGCCCCCGGCCCGCTGCGCCACACTTCGGGAATGACCGAGGCCTCTGCGGTGCCGCCCGGAGCGGCGCTCCTGCTCATCGACATCCAACAGGGCTTCGACAGCCCGGTCTGGGGAGCCCGGAACAACCCGGACGCCGAGCAGGTCGCGGCGGCGCTGCTCGCCGCCTGGCGGCGGGCCGGATGGCCCATCGTCCACGTCCAGCACGACTCGACCGAGCCGGGGTCCCCGCTGGCCACAGGTCAGCCAGGTCACCGGCACAAGCCCGAGGTGGCTCCGGCCGCCGGTGAACCGGTGGTGCACAAGACGGTGAACAGCGGCTTCATCGGCACCGACCTGGAGCACCGGCTGCGGGCCACGGAAGCTCCGGGCGTCGTCCTCGCCGGCATCACGACCGACCACTGTGTCTCCACCACCGCGCGGATGGCGGGCAACCTCGGCTTCGCCACGTGGCTGGTGAGTGATGCATGCGCCGCCTTCGACCGCGTCGGCGCCGACGGTGCGCGGTACCCGGCGCAGGTCGTGCACGAGGTGGCCCTGGCCAGCCTGCACGGGGAGTTCGCCACGGTCGTGGACTCGGCGGCTGTTCTCGCCACGGTCCCGGTGGGACCGGCATGACCGACGACACCGCACACCGATCCGTGACGGTCCTCCGGATGGCCCCCGGTCGGTTCACCGTGACCAATGTGCGAGGCGGCACCCTCACCGTCGGCCGGGGGGACGACGGGCACTTCACGCCGACCGAGCTGCTGCTGGGCGCCATCGGCGCCTGCACGGCGATCGACGTCGACATCCTCACCTCGCGTCGGTCACAGCCGGACACGTACGAGGTCGTCGTCGACGCCGCGAAGGTGCGCGACGAGGAGGGCAACCGGCTGAGCGACATCGAGGTCACGTTCCGGGTCACCTTCCCGGCAGGAGCGGAGGGCGAGGGCGCCCGAGCCGTGCTGCCCGGTGCGGTGCAGCGGTCGCACGACCGGCTGTGCACCGTCGGCCGCACCGTCGAGCTCGGCACTCCGGTCACGCCGCGCATCCTGTCCGACCGCTGAGGGACGTCGTTGCGCCCCGGAGCCGGGCGGCTGGGCGGAAGCCACCACGCTGACCTGGGCGGACTGCCCGCAAGTCGGCCGACGACCTGCAACGGGCCGCCCGGAAGACTCGCGATACATCTTGACTTTTGCCGGACGCGATATATCGTCTTTCTCGAGAGACGCGATACATCGCGATCCGTCGTCCAGAGGAGAGCAGGTCATGCGGATCCCCACCACGCGAGCGACCGTCCCGACCTTCGTCCGCCGTCACCGCGCGGCCCGGCGGGCCGACCTGCCGCACGAACGGCCGCGGGTCGTCCCCCCTGCCCTGATGTAGCGGCGCGCGCCCGGCCTCAGGCCGGGCGGCCGCCGGGCAGTCGCGCGACCCCGTCGCGCACCGCGGCGGCGGCGACGGCCTCGGTCACCGCCGGTGCCACCCGCCCGTCGAACGGGCTCGGCACGACGCAGTCCTCGGTCAGCTCGTCGGCCACTACCGCCGCGATGGCCTCCGCAGCCGCCAGCTTCATCGGCTCGGTGATCGCCCGCGCCCGGACGTCGAGCGCGCCGCGGAAGATGCCGGGGAAGGCGAGCACGTTGTTGATCTGGTTCGGGTAGTCGCTACGGCCGGTGGCCACCACCCGCGCGTGCCGGCGGGCAACGTCCGGGTGGATCTCCGGGTCCGGGTTGGCCAGGGCGAAGACGATCGCGTCCGGGGCCATCGCCGCCACCGCGTCCTCGGGCACGACCCCGCCCGAGACCCCGATGAACACGTCGGCGCCGCGCATCGCCTCGGCCAGGCTGCCGGACTGCCCCGCGCCCTTGGTGACCGCAGCGAGATGCCGCTTCACGGTGCTCAGGTCGGGACGACCCCCGTGGAGCACGCCCTTGCGGTCGGCCACCGTGATGGCGCCGATGCCCGCCTCGCGAAGGATCGTCGTCACCGCGACACCGGCCGCGCCGGCACCGGACACGACGGCCCGCAGGTCACCCAGGTTGCGCCCGGTCAGCCTGGCCGCGTTGCGCAAGGCCGCCAGCACGACGACTGCCGTGCCGTGCTGGTCGTCGTGGAAGACCGGGATGTCCAGGCGCTCCTGCAGGCGGCGCTCGATCTCGAAGCACCGCGGCGCGCTGATGTCCTCCAGGTTGATGCCGCCGAACGCGGGGGCGAGCCGCACGACCGTCTCGACGATGTCGTCCACCTTGGACGCGTCCAGGCAGATCGGGACGGCGTCGACGCCGGCGAACTCCTTGAACAGGACCGCCTTGCCCTCCATGACCGGAAGCGCGGCCTGCGGGCCGATGTCGCCCAGCCCGAGCACGGCCGAACCGTCGGTGACGACCGCGACGACGTGCGACTTCCAGGTCAGGTCATGGACCAGCTCGGGGTGTGTCGCGATCGCCGAGCACACCCGGGCGACACCGGGCGTGTAGGCCAGCGACAGGTCCTCGCGGTTGCGCAGCGGGACGGTCGAGACAGTCTCCAGCTTGCCGCCTTCGTGCAGAGCGAATGCGGGGTCGTCCCTGTCGTACGTCGCCACGCCCGGTTCCGTCGGTCGGCTCTCCTGCGCTGTCATGGGTTTCCCTTCCCACTCGGCTGGTGCCGGCCCGTCGGGGTGGGGTGACGCACTCCCGGGGGCTGGCTCGCGATGCGGGGGTTGCCCGTAAGGAGTCGAGTGTGACACAGGCGGAACCCCACCTGCCGGGGGCCGGAACTGTGACCTTCGCCACTGCGTCGACGGACTCTCGCCTCGGAGGCATCGGCGCGGTTCCAGGCGCATATTGGCAAGAGAGAGGCGCCGCGTCCGCATTCCGGCGCCGGCCAAGGAGCACGCCATGATCGCCTTGTCCCCCCTCAACCCCGCCCGCCGTGCCAGCCTCGTCGCCCTGCTGTCGACAGTTCTGCTGCTCTCGGCCTGCGGAGACGACGGCACCTCCACCACCCCGAAGGCCAGCGGAGCGCCGAAGCAGTCCAAGGACACGTCGCTGGCCGCGATGGTTCCCGCCGACATCGCCGCCGACGGCGTGATCACGATCGGCACAGACGCGACGTACGCACCGAACGAGTTCCTGGCGGCCGACGGCAAGACCGTCCAGGGCTTCGACGTCGACCTCTTCGACGCGGTCGCGCAGAAGCTCGGCCTGAAGACCAAGTACGTGTCGGCACCGTTCGCCAACATCATCCCGAGCGTCCAGTCCGGAAAGTACGAGATCGGTGTCTCGTCCTTCACGATCAACGCCGAGCGGACCCAAGTCGTCGACATGGTCAGCTACTTCTCGGCAGGCACGCAGTGGGCCACCGGGACGGGCAACCCCACGGGCATCCAGCCGGACGACGCCTGTGGCAAGCGGGTCGCCGTGCAGAAGGGCACCGTGCAGGTGGACGACGTGACCACGCGGTCGCAGAAGTGCCAGGACGACGGCAAGCCATCGATCAAGATCGACCAGTACCAGGGGCAGGACACCGCGACGTCGTCCGTCGTCTCCGGCAAGGACGACGCCATGCTGGCCGACTCGCCGGTGGCGCAGTACGCCGTGAAGCAGACCAACGGAAAGCTGGAGACGCTCGGTGACATCTACGACTCGGCCCCCTACGGCTACGCGGTGAAGAAGGGAAGCGGCGACTTCGCCCAGGCGCTGGTCGATGCTCTGAACGCGCTGATCCAGGACGGCGCCTACCAGACGGCGCTCGACGCCTGGGGTGTCGGCCAGGGCGCGATCACCACCGCCGAGCTCAACCCGTGAGGCTGTCGTGACGCCGGCCGCTCGAGCTGAGCCGGAGGTGATCAAGGCCGTACCGGTTCGCCATCCCGCTCGCTGGGTCGCCACCGGCGTGGTGGTGCTGCTGACCGCGATGTTCGCGCACATGCTCGCCACGAACGATGCGTTCCAGTGGCGGTTCATGCTCGACAACATGTTCCGGCCGCCGGTGCTGGAGGGCGTGCGGACGAGCCTGCTGCTCACGGTGGTCGCGATGCTGATGGGTGTCGGGCTCGGGGTCGTCCTCGCGGTCATGCGGCTGTCCCCCAGCCCGCTGGTGTCGGGCAGCGCCTGGATCTACACCTGGTTCTTCCGCGCGGTTCCCCGCATCGTGCTCGCGATCCTGTTCGGCAACCTGGGGATCCTCTACGCGGAGTTCTCGTTCGGGCTGCCCTTCGACCGGCAGGTCCTGGACCTGCTCGGGCTCGAGGGCATCGACGGGCAGATCTTCGGTGTCGACGCCCGCACCATCGGCGCCGGCTTCGTCGCCGGGCTGCTGGCGCTCGGGCTGTCCGAGGCCGCGTACATGGCGGAGATCGTCCGCGCCGGCATCCTGTCGATCGACCCTGGCCAGACCGAGGCCGCGCAAGCCCTCGGGATGAGCCGGCTGCTCACGCTCCGGCGCATCGTGCTGCCCCAGGCGATGCGCGTCATCGTCCCGCCCACGGGGAACGAGACCATCGCCATGCTGAAGGACACGGCCCTGGTGGCCTTCGTCCCGGTGACGAACGAGCTGTTCTTCCAGCTGCAGGCGATCGGCAGCCGGACCTTCCAGGTGTTCCCGATGCTGGTGGCCGCCTGCCTCTGGTACCTCGCGATGACGAGCGTCCTGATGCTGGGGCAGTACTTTGTCGAGCGCCGGTACTCCCGGGGCGTCCAGGGCCGCGAGCGCCGGGTCCGGGTGCCGGCCGGTGGGATGGGCGGGGCCGCGTGAGCCCGGACGCCGTCCTGGCGAGCCTGCCCGCCACCACCGACCCGATGGTGAAAGCCGAGGGCGTGCGCAAGTCCTTCGGCCGCCTCGAGGTCCTCAAGGGCATCGACCTGGAGGTCGCCCGGGGCGAGGTGATGTGCATCATCGGGCCGTCGGGTTCCGGGAAGTCCACCTTCCTGCGGTGCATCAACCACCTCGAGGAGATCAACGCCGGCCGCCTCACCGTGGACGGACAACTGGTCGGCTACCGGGAGCGCGACGGACGGCTCTACGAACTGCGCGAGTCCGAGGTGGCCGCCCAGCGGCGGGACATCGGGATGGTGTTCCAACGCTTCAACCTCTTCCCGCACCTCACGGCGCTGGAGAACGTCATGGAGGCACCACACCGGGTCCGCGGGGAGAGCAAGGAGGTGGCTCGCACCCGGGCCCGTGAGCTTCTCGCGCGAGTCGGGCTCGCCGACCGCGAGCCGGCCTACCCGTCCGCCCTGTCCGGCGGTCAGCAGCAACGGGTCGCCATCGCGCGGGCTCTGGCGATGCAGCCGAAGCTCATGCTCTTCGACGAGCCGACGTCGGCGCTCGACCCGGAGCTCGTGGGCGAGGTCCTCGAGGTGATGCGTCGGCTCGCCGAGGAAGGCATGACCATGGTGGTGGTCACCCACGAGATGGGCTTCGCACGCGAGGTCGGCAGCTCGCTGGTGTTCATGGACGACGGCGTGGTGGTCGAGAGCGGCACACCACGCCAGGTGATCGCGGCGCCCCAGCACCAGCGCACCCAGGCGTTCCTGTCGAAGGTCCTCTGAGCGGCCGGACCGGTCACGGTCAGGCGGTGGCGAGTTCCACGTCGTCCCGGCGCGGCTCCGGCACGTCGGAGGCGATGCGCGCGTCGTCGAGGACCGTGTCCAGCGGCAGCGTCATGCACCGCACCGACCCGCCGCCCTTGTGCAGCTCGCTGACGTCGACGGTCTCGACCGCGAAACCCCACGCCTCCAGCTGCCGGGCCACCCGGGGTGGGACGCCGGCGGGCATGACGACAACCTCCCCGACCACGACCGAGTTGGCGCAGAAGGTGAACGCCTCGTCCTCGTCGATCACGAGCGGCTGAGGCACCAGCTCGGCGACCGTCGCGCGACCCGCTGCGTCGAAGGCGCTCGGAGCGACGATGGCCCGCGTCTCGTCGAGCGGACAGAAGCTCAGGTCGAGGTGATACAGCGCGGGGTGGACGACCCCTACCGAGGCGACCCGGACCCCCAGCGCCCGGGACAGCACGGCGTGGGTGGCGAGGTCGGTACGCGGCCCGTTCGCGACGACCAGGGAACCACCGAACGAGAAGGCGTCGCCGGCCTCGAAGGAGCCGACTCCGGCATCGGCCACCCGCGTGGTCCGCAGACCCGCCTCGCCGAACCACCACTCGGCCGCCTCGGCCTCCGGCTTGCGCTCGTCGAAGCGGAAGCTGGTGATGGCGACGTGGTCGCCGTCGACGAGCCCGTAGTTCATCGCGTAGACCATGTCCGGCGTGCCCGGCAGCTGGGCGATTCGCTCGACCTGGGCCCCTGCCCGCTCGATCGTCGCGGCCAGGTGCTCCCACTGGGCGAGCGCCCGGTCCGGGTGGACCGGCGCGTCGACGTCCATCCACGGGTTGATCGCGTAGTCGACCCGGAAGTGCTCCGGGCGGCACATGAGGTAACGACGGCCCCAGGACAACGGGCGGATCTCGGTCATGGCTCTGCTTCCGGTGGTGGTCGGACAAGGGGATCCGGCGAGACACAGATTGCCAGATTGTCGGACAATTATTGTCCGACAACCGGAGTGTGGGACCGGCGCAGGTCTAGTGTCAAGGCGTGGTCGACGTGCCCGCCATCGACCGGTCGAGCACCACCGACCGAGTGGCCCGCGCGCTACGCGAGATGCTCTTCTCCGGAGAGCTCTCCCCCGGTGAGCCGCTGCGCGAGGTCAGCCTGGCCGACAGCTTCCACGTCGCCCGCTCGACGGTGCGCGAGGCGCTGCAGGTCCTCACCGCCGAGGGCCTGGTCACCCGGGCGCCCAACCGCGGGGTCACCGTCACCGAGCTGTCCGAGCAGGACATCGCCGAGATCTTCGAGGCCCGGCTGGTGCTGGAGAGTGCCGGCGTCCGCGCGGGAGCGGCCGGGGCCGACCTGGCCCCCGTGGCGCGCGCCCTGACGACGTACGCCGAGGCGGCCCGCGGCGACGACCCGGTCGAGGCGACCCATGCCCACCTCGAGTTCCACACCTCCGTCGTCGCGCTGCTCGGCAACTCACGAATCGTCGCCAGCGCCGACGTCCTCACGGCCGACCTGCGGCTCGCGCTCGCCTCGGTGGAACGTCAGCGGCGCAACGCCCGGCAGCAGGTCGCCGACCATCGGGCGCTGCTCACCCTGATGCGCTCCGGGGACGCCGCCGCGGCGCTGGCCGAGCTCGAGCGGCACCTCGCGACCGCGCGGCTGTCCGTCACCGAGCGCGTCCGGCCCTCCTGACCGGCCACAGCCGCCACAGGACCGTCGCGAGCAGGTCCTCCTCGGCCACCGCGCCGACCTGCCACGAGTCCACGCCCTCGGCCGGGTTGTCGCGCTCGACCCACCAGCCGTCCGCGGCGTGCAGGGCGACCCGCTTCACGGAGAGCGGCCGTCCCGGCCAGCGCACCAGCACCAGGCGCCCGGGCCGAGGTGTGCCACCCCATCGGACGAGCAGGTGGTCGCCGTCCCGGAGGGTCGGCTCCATCGACCGCCCACGGACCACGACCCGGCCCAGCCCCCACGGTCGCACCGTGACCCTCCTCACCACCAGGAACGGCACGGGTAGGTCCTCTGGGGAGGGGTACGTGCCGGGAGTAGTGTCCGACAGAGATCACAGGTTCGACGAAGGGACATCCAGTGCTGTCGCGTCTGTTCACCCCCAAGACCGTCGTGCACGCGCACTGCGACCTGCCGTGCGGCGTGTACGACCCCGCGCAGGCCCGCATCGAGGCAGAGTCGGTGAAGGCGATCTGCGAGAAGTACGCCGACAACACCGACGACGTCTTCCGCACCCGCGCCCTGCTCATCAAGGAGCAGCGCGCCGAGCTGGTCAAGCACCACCTCTGGGTGCTGTGGACCGACTACTTCAAGCCGCCGCACTTCGAGAAGTACCCCGAGCTGCACACCCTGTTCAACGAGGCCACCAAGCTGGCCGGTGCGGCCGGCGGCAAGGGCACCGTCGACGTCGGCAAGGCCCAGGAGCTGCTCGACAAGATCGCCGAGATCGACAAGATCTTCTGGGAGACGAAGCAGGCCTAGGGGCGTCAACCGCGCCCTGACCTGCGGCGTGAGCGTGCTAGTCGTCTCCGGGACGGGGACGGAGGTCGGCAAGACGGTCGTCACCGCGGCGGTCGCGGCGCTCGCTGCGGCCCGCGGGGCGACCGTCGCCGTCGTCAAGCCGGTGCAGACCGGCACCGGGCCCGCCGAGCCCGGCGACCTCGCCGACGTACGCCGGCTGGCAGGCGTGACCGACCTGCACGAGTACGCCCGCTACCCCGACCCCCTCTCCCCCGCGGCCGCAGCCCGGCGCGCCGGGCTGCCCCCGCTCGACGTCCACGACGCCGCCCGCCGGGTCCGCGGGCTGGCCGACGACCACAGCCTCGTCCTCGTCGAAGGGGCCGGGGGCCTGCTGGTGCGCTACGACGAGGACGGCGCCACGGTCGCCGACCTGGCCCGCGAGCTCGACGCGGCGGTCCTGGTCGTCGTCGAACCGGCCCTCGGCACCCTGAACCACACCGCCCTGACCCTCGAGGCGATGGCCCACCGCGGTCTCTCGCTGTCCGGCATCGTGCTCGGCTGGTGGCCGGACCAGCCCGACCTGGCGTGCCGCAGCAACATCCGCGATCTCGAGATGCTGGCGGCCCGCCCGCTGGCCGGGGCCATGCCCGCGTCCGCGGGTCGGCTCGACGCCCCCGAGTTCCTGCTCGCGGCCCGGGCGGGGCTGGGGCCGGGCCTGGGGGGAAGCTTCGATGCGGCAGACTTCCGGCGTGCCCACGACCTCCCAGGCTGAGACCACCGCAGGCATCCTCGACATCGCCCGAGCCCAGGTGCTCGGCGAGGGCCGGGGGCTCGACGAGTCCCAGGTGCTCGCGGTGCTCCGGCGCCCGGACGAGTCGCTCCCGGACCTGCTCGCCCTGGCCCACGAGGTCCGGCTGCGCTGGTGCGGGCCCGAGGTCGAGGTCGAGGGCATCGTGTCGGTCAAGACGGGGGGATGCCCCGAGGACTGCCACTTCTGCTCGCAGTCGGGCCTGTTCCAGTCTCCGGTCCGCGCGGCCTGGCTGGACATCCCGTCCCTGGTCCAGGCCGCCGTGGAGACGGCCGCGACCGGGGCCACGGAGTTCTGCATCGTCGCCGCGGTACGCGGACCGGACGAGCGACTGATGGCTCAGATGCGCGAGGGGGTCGCCGCGATCCGCGGTGCGGTCGACATCAACGTCGCCGCGTCGCTCGGGATGCTCACCCAGCAGCAGGTCGACGAGCTCGCCGAGATGGGCGTGCACCGCTACAACCACAACCTGGAGACGGCGCGCTCGTACTTCCCGCAGGTGGTCACCACGCACACGTGGGAGGAGCGGTGGGAGACCCTGACGATGGTCCGCGACGCCGGCATGGAGGTCTGCTGCGGCGGCATCGTCGGCATGGGCGAAAGCCCGGAGCAGCGGGCCGAGCTCGCCGCTCAGCTCGCCGAGCTGGACCCGGACGAGGTCCCGCTGAACTTCCTCAACCCCCGACCGGGTACGCCGTTCGGTGACCTGCCGGTGATGTCCGGGCCGGACGCGCTGCGCACGATCGCGGCCTTCCGGCTGGCCCTCCCGCGCACCATCCTGCGCTACGCGGGCGGCCGCGAGATCACTCTCGGCGACCTGGGCACCCGAGACGGGATGCTCGGCGGCATCAACGCGGTCATCGTCGGCAACTACCTGACCACGCTGGGTCGATCGCCCGACGAGGACCTCGCGCTGCTGGGCGACCTCGGCATGCCGGTCAAGGCCCTGTCGCAGACGCTCTGAGCGCGCACCCTCGACATTCTGGCGAGATGTCACTAAAACCTTTCCGGTGAGTGAAATGTCCCACATGGGGTAGTTGCCCCATGTCCTGTGTCCCCACCGACCTGGGTCGCCCACCCAGCGGGTCATCACCGACGGAGGCTGCCGTGGCCGTGCATGACGAGTCCCATCCCAGCTCCAGACATCGCGAGCCGGCCTCGGTGGAGGAGGCGGCCCGGCGGCGGATGAACTTCTCGCCGTGGAACCTGCTGCTCGTCCTGCCGCTGGTCGGGACACTGTTCCCCGCGATCTACAACAAGCAGGACCCCACGCTCGGGGGCTGGCCGTTCTTCTACTGGTACCAGATGATCGCGATCCCGGTGAGCGTCGCCATCACGATCATCGTCTACCGCGCCACCCGGGGTGAGCGGTGATGGACGACGTCAAGACCACCGAGCTCATCATCTTCACGGCCCTGTTCGGGCTGGTCACCGTGCTCGGCTTCGTCGCCTCGCGATGGCGGCGCGCCGACAACCTCGAGCATCTCGACGAGTGGGGGCTGGGCGGGCGCAACTTCGGCGCCTGGATCACCTGGTTCCTCATCGGCGGTGACCTCTACACGGCGTACACCTTCGTCGCCGTGCCCGCCCTGATCTACGGCGCCGGGGCCCTCGGCTTCTTCGCCGTGCCCTACACGATCGTCGTCTACCCGATGGTGTTCCTCGTGGCCGTCCGACTGTGGTCGGTCAGCCACCGCCACGGATACGTGACCCCGGCGGACTTCGTGCGCGGGCGCCACGGGTCGAGCACCCTCGCGCTCGCCGTCGCGCTCACCGGCATCGTCGCGACGATGCCCTACATCGCACTGCAGCTGGTGGGCATCCAGGCAGTCCTGAAGACGATGGGCGTCCACGGCGACGGCCTGGTCGGCGACCTGCCGCTGATCATCGCCTTCCTGATCCTGGCCGTGTACACCTACCAGTCGGGGCTGCGGGCGCCCGCGCTGATCGCGTTCGTCAAGGACACCCTGATCTACGTCGTCGTGATCGCGGCGATCATCTACATCCCGGGCAAGCTCGGCGGCTGGGACGCGATCTTCGGTGCCGCGGAGGAGAAGTTCAACGCCTCGCCGCCGCCGCCGGACGGCCCGGCCGACGGGCTGGTGCTCGCCGACCCGCAGGTTCTCGGCTACTCGACCCTGGCGTTCGGGTCGGCGCTCGCGCTGTTCATCTACCCGCACTCCGTCACCGGGCTGCTCGCCAGCCGCAGCCGCGACGTGATCAAGCGCAACATGGCGGCACTCCCCGCGTACAGCATCGTGCTCGGCCTGCTCGCACTGCTCGGCTACATGGCCATCGCCGCCGGCGTCACCCCGATCGGGGCGGACCCCGAGGCGGGCGTCCCCGGCGACGGCAACACGGTTGTGCCGCTGCTGTACGACCAGATGTTCCCCGACTGGTTCGCCGGCATCGCCTTCGCGGCCATCGCCATCGGTGCGCTCGTCCCTGCCGCCATCATGTCGATCGCGGCCGCGAACCTCTTCGCGCGCAACATCTACAAGGAGTACCTCAACCGCGACGCCTCGCCCGAGCAGGAGGCCCGGGTCAGCAAGCTGACGTCCCTGCTGGTGAAGGTCGGGGCGGTGCTGGTGATCCTCGGCCTGGACCCGCAGTTCTCGATCGACCTGCAGCTGATCGGCGGCGTCATCATCCTCCAGACGCTGCCGGCCATCGTGCTCGGCCTGTACACGGGCTGGTTCCACCGGTGGGCGCTGCTCGCCGGCTGGGCGGTCGGTCTCACGGCCGGCCTGGCCATGCTGTACGACACCCCGAACCCGCTCCGTGACAAGGAGCACTTCGGCGGGCCGCTCTACCCGCTGAGCAAGCTCGGCATCGACTCGGACTCCGTCATCTACACCGGACTGATTGCGGTGCTCGCCAACCTCGCTGTCGTCGTGGTCCTCAGCGCTCTGCTGCGGACGGTCAAGGCTCCGGCGGGCGTGGACGCGACGCACGAGACGGACTACCACGTCGAGGCCGGCGACCCGGACGTCGACACCACGCCGGCCGACCTGCGCGACCGTCGCGAGGTCGCAGCAGACGTCCGTGGGGGCGTCGACCGACGCTGAGAGCGGTCCCCTCGGCCCCTCGGCTAGGTTGCGACCATGGGTGACAGGGTCGAGGGGCACGGCGGTGAGCACGCCGTCGCAGTCGCGCGGGCCTACGGCGTGGACACCATGTTCACGCTGTCGGGCGCGCACGTCTTCCCGATGTACGACGGAGCGGTCAAGGCGGACGAGCCGATGCGACTCGTCGACGTGCGGCACGAGCAGACCGCGGTGTTCGCCGCGGAGGCCACGGCCAAGCTGACCCGCCGCCCCGGGCTCGCGGTGCTGACGGCGGGCCCGGGCGTGACCAACGGCGTGAGCGCGGTCACCACCGCCTGGTTCAACGGCTCCCCGCTGCTCGTGGTCGGCGGGCGGGCCCCCGCCTTCCGCTGGGGCGCCGGGAGCCTGCAGGAGCTCGACCACCCGCCGCTGCTCGCCCCGGTGACGAAGCTGGCCGCCACCGTGGAGGATGTCGCGACGATCGCCGACCGGGTCGACGAGGCGCTGCGCATCGCGACGGAACCGCACCGTGGCCCGGTGTTCCTCGACGTCCCGATGGACCAGCTGTTCAGCCGGGCCGAGGTCCAGCTGCCCCGGCCGCCGAGCCGGGCCGCCGCCGCTCCGGACCCCGGCGCGGTCGCGGCCGTCGGCAAGCTCCTGGCGTCCGCCGAGCGGCCGGTGCTCGTCATCGGCTCCGACGTGTGGGCCGACGGGGCCGAAGATGCCGCCCTGCGGTTGGCCGAGACAACCGGCGTGCCCGTCATCACGAACGGGATGGGCCGCGGCGTCGTCCCCGCCGGGCATCCGCTGCTCGTGACCCGGGCCCGCGCAGCCGCGTTCGGTGGCGCCGACCTGGTCGTCGTGGCGGGCGTGCCGCTCGACTTCCGGCTCGGCTTCGGCACCTTCGGCGGCAAGGACGGAGCGGCGCCGGCACCGGTGGTCCACCTGGTCGACTCACCGGAGCAGGTGGCTCGGCACCTGGACCTCGCCGGGTCCGCAGCCGGCGACCTCACGCTGGTCCTCGACGGCGTGCTCGAGGCGTGGACCCGCAGCAGCCGGCCCGGGGCGTACGACGAATGGGCGACCACCCTGCGGGACACCGCCCGTGCCGCCGTCGAGAAGGACCGGGGCCTCCTGACCAGCGACGCCGACCCGGTGCATCCCGCGCGGGTCTACGGCGAGCTCCAGACCCGGCTTGCCGACGACGCGGTGGTCATCGGCGACGGTGGCGACTTCGTGTCGTTCGCCGGGAAGTACGTCGAGCCGAAGATGCCCGGCGGCTGGCTCGACCCGGGGCCGTACGGCTGCCTGGGCACCGGCCTGGGCTACGCCATCGGGGCCCGGCTGGCCCGGCCGTCGGGGCAGGTGGTGCTGATGCTGGGCGACGGGGCGGCCGGCTTCTCGCTGATGGACGTGGACACGCTGGTGCGCCACAAGCTGCCGGTCGTCATGGTCATGGGCAACAACGGCGGATGGGGCCTGGAGAAGCACCCGATGCGCTTCCTCTACGGCTACGACGTCGCGGCCGAGCTGGCGCCGGCGACGCGGTACGACGACGTGGTGCGCGCTCTGGGCGGGGCGGGCGAGCTGGTGACCAAGCCGGCGGACATCGGCCCGGCGCTGGACCGGGCCTTCGACTCGGGGGTGCCCTACCTCGTCAACATCGTGACCGACCCCGAGATCGCATACCCGCGCAGTACGAACCTGGCTTGAGGCCGAGGGGCGAAGGTCAGGCGGGCAGCTCGAGCCGTTCGTCCGGCACGGCTCGGGTGAACGTACGCCGGTAGGCCTGCGGCGTGGTGCCCACCCGCCGGCTGAAGTGGTGCCGGAGGACCGACGCGCTGCCGAAGCCGACCAGGTCGGCCACGGCCTCGACCGGCTGCGAGGTCTCCTCCAGCAGTCGCTGTGCGTGCAGGATGCGCTGGTCGGTCAGCCAGTGGTGCGGCGTGGTGCCGGTCTCGGCGCGGAACCGTCGGGCGAACGTCCGCGGCGACAGGTGGGCGCGCTCGGCCAGCTGGTCGATCGTCATCTCCTCGGACAGGTTCTCGAGCATCCACTGCAGGGTGTCGGCGAGCGTGTCGGCCTCGCAGGGCACCGGCTGGTCGACGAACTGCCGCTGGCCACCCTCGCGGTGCGGGGGCGTGACCATCCGCCGCGCCAGCCGGTTCGCGACCGCGGTGCCGAACTCCTTGCGGATCAGGTACAGGGAGGCGTCGATGCCGGCAGCCGTGCCGGCGGAGGTGATCACGCCGTCGCTGTCGACGTACAGCACGTCGGGGTTGACCCGGGCCTTGGGGAACTGCCGGGCCAGCTCGGCGGTGTAGGTCCAGTGGGTGGTGCAGTCACGACCGTCGAGCAGGCCGGCCTGGCCGAGGATGAAGGCTCCGCTGCAGATGCTCATGACCTTGGCGCCACGCGCGATCGCTCGCTGCAGCCCGTCGACGAGCTCCGGAGGGGGCGGGACGTGGCGGCTGATCGCCGGGAGGGCGACCAGGTCGGCGTCCTCCAGCCGGCTGAAGTCGTGGCTCACCACGAGGTCGAAGCCCGACATCGTCCGCACCTGGCCGGGCGTTGTCGTGCAGAGGTCGAACTCGAAGGACGGGATCTGCGGCTCGTCCGGCCGGTCGATGCCGAACACCTCACAGATCACGCCGAGCTCGAAGACGAAGACCCCGTCCAGCACCGGCACGGCCACGTTGCGGATCACCTGGCCAGTATGGCAGTAAGTTGGTGGAGGTTGTCAATCCTGCCACTGTTGGCGTCATGTCTGCGGGCGCATAGTTACTGCCATGACAGTTTTCCTCGTTCTCACCGCTGCCCTGGTCCTCACCGAGCTGGTCGTCGGCGTGCGCACGCTGCGCCGCGGCCGCCCGACCTTCCCGCCGCCGAGCCATCTCGACTGGAGCTCGGGGCGCCTGCCGTCGGCGCCCTACGCGCTTCGACACTGACGCACCGCCCTCGTAGGCTCGGCACGGTGATCATCCGTCCTGCCGAGCCCCGAGAGCTGGTCGCGGTGGGCGACCTGACGCTCGCCGCGTACGTGGCCGACGGGTACCTCTCCCCCGACGACCCGTACGCGGGCGAGCTGAGGGCCGCCGACGACCGCGCCGCCCAGGCCGACCTGGTCGTCGCGGTCGGCCACGCCGGTGACCTCCTCGGCACCGTGACGTTCTGCCTGCCCGGCACCGAGTGGTCCGAGGTCTCCCGTCCGGGCGAGGCGGAGTTCCGGATGCTCGCGGTGGCCCCGGACGCCCGTGGCCGCGGCGTCGGCGGTGCGCTGGCGCAGTGGTGCGTCGACCGGGCCCGCGAGCAGGGCTGCACCGCCGTCGCGCTCAGCTCGCTGCC
>DASVBQ010000327.1:0-8883 GCA_036375795.1 Actinomycetes bacterium | reverse complement strand
CGGCCTACTACCCGCGGTTCGGCTTCCGGCCAGCGGGCGATGTCGGTTTCCGCAGGCCGTCATTGCGGATCCCCGAGCCCGCGTTCCAGGTGCTCGAGCTGCCGACGGCCGAGCCGTGGATGACCGGGACGCTGGTTTACTCACGGGTGTTCTGGGACCTCGACTGCGTCGGGCTGCGCGCCCAGGACGGCTAGCCCGGCAGCGTCAGCCGGATGACCTTGTCGTCGCCGCGCCGCGGCGAGCCCCGGCCGTCGCGGTTGTTCGTCATCACCCAGAGCGACCCGTCCGGCGCGACCGTCACGGCGCGCAGCCGGCCGTACCTCCCGCTCAGCAGGGCCCGCGGGCGCTTGGCCTTGCCGCCGGGGATCGGGATCTGCCAGAGCCGCTCACCGCGCAGCCCGGCCATGAAGACCGAGTCGCCTGCGACCGCGATGCCGCTCGGCGACGCCTTGTCGGTGGGCCACTGCCGCACCGGGTCGATGAACCTGTCGTCGCCCGAGCGGCCCTCCACCTCCGGCCACCCGTAGTTGCCGCCCGGCTTGACCCGGTTGAGCTCGTCCCACCTGTTCTGGCCGAACTCGGAGGCCCACAGCCGGCCGCGCGAGTCCCAGGCGAGGCCCTGCACGTTGCGGTGGCCGAGGCTGTAGACGGGCGAGTCGCCGAACGGGTTGCCGGGCGCGGGCTCGCCGTCGGCGGTGATGCGCAGGATCTTGCCGCCGAGCGAGTCGCGGTCCTGCGACCGCTCGGTCCGCCCGGCCTCTCCGGTCCCGACGTAGAGGAACCCGTCAGGTCCGAACGCGATCCGACCGCCGTTGTGGATCGGCCCGGCCGGGATGCCGTCGAAGATCTCGCGCTGGCCCGACAGCCGTCCGCCGTCGTACGTCATGCGGGCGATGACGTTCTCCGAGCCCGCCGTGAAGTAGGCGAAGAGCGTGCGGTCCTGCTCGTAGGTCGGCGAGAGGGCGAGACCGAGCAGGCCCCCCTCGCCGACGCCGTCGACGCCACGGACCCGGCCGACCTCGCGCACCTCGCCGGCCGGCGTCACCAGCCGGACCCGCTCGGAGTCCCGCTCGCTCACCAGCGCCGAGCCGTCCGGCAGGAACGCCATCCCCCAGGGCGCCGCCAGGTCGCGCGCGACCACGCCGGCGACTCGCGGGCGGGCCACCGCCGCCGCGGCTGTCGTCGCCGCAGGGGCCGGCGAGGGGCTGTCGCTCGTGGCCCTTCCGCTCGTCTGCGGTGCGGCCGGGGGCTCGCCGGGTTGCTCGTCCGAGCACGCGCTGAGGACCAGGGCGAGCGCGAGGATCGCGGCGGCACGGACGGGACGCATCCACCGAGCCTGACCCGTCCCTGGGGCCGACGCCACCCGCCGACCCATCGGTGACGAGATCGTTAGGGTCGGTCCATGGACCCACGCCGCGCCGACCTCGTCCTGGAGGGCGGGGGAGTCAAGGGCATCGCCCTGGTCGGTGCGGTGGCGTCGTTCTCCCGCGCCGGCTACGCCTTCCCGCGCGTCGCGGGCACGTCCGCAGGGGCCGTCGTCGGCGCCTTCGTCGCGGCGCTGCAACGGGCCGGCGAGCCGCTCGAGCGGCTCGAGGACGTCGCCCGCAGCCTCGACTACCGGCGGATGAGGGACCGTGGCGTGGTCGGCCGGTCCGTCGGTCCACTGGCCCGTGTCGTCGACGGCTTCTCCCTGGCGTTCGACGGCGGCGTCTTCGAGGGCGACTACCTGCGTACGTGGATGAAGGGCGCGCTGGCCGACCTCGGCGTGCGCACGTTCGGCGACCTGCGGGTGACCGACGACGGCAGCGACCTGCCGCCGGAGCGGCGGTACGGACTGGTGCTCACCGCCAGCGACGTCTCCCGCCGTCGGCTCGTGCGGCTGCCGTGGGACTACCCGGTCTACGGGCTCGACGCTGACGAGCAGGAGGTCGCCGACGCCGTGCGGGCCTCCGCCTCGATCCCGTTCTTCTTCGAGCCGGTGACCCTGCGGTCGACGGGCACGGGCGGTGAGTCCCTGGTGTCGACGCTCGTCGACGGCGGCGTGCTGTCCAACTTCCCGATCGCGATGTTCGACCGTACGGACGGTCGCCGTCCGCGCTGGCCGACGTTCGGCGTCCGGCTGTCGATGCGTCCCGAGGGCAGGGTGCAGACGACAGAGGTCCGGGGCACGGTGTCCCTCGCACTGTCCCTGGTGGAGACGATGCTCGAGGCCTGCGACGCGGCGCACATCGACGACCCGTGCGTGCAGGCCCGCAGCGTCTTCGTCGACACCTCCGGGATCTCGCCGGTCGACTTCAGCATCACCGACGAGCAGCAGGAGCAGCTGCTGCTCGCCGGGCACGAGGCGGCGGGTGGGTTCCTGGCCCGATGGGACTGGGAGGCCTACCTCTCGCGGTGCCGGGGGTTCGAGCCGTGAGCGGCCTGCGGGTGTGGGTGCCGTTCGCCGACTGGGTCGAGCGCGTCAGCTCCGCCGCGGACGGCGTCGAGGTCGACGTCTACGACGGCGCGGGCGAACCGCCGGGGAGCATCGGCGCGGTCGAGCTCTACGTCCTTCCGTACATGGTCGGCCCGGGTCCCGCCCGGCTGATGTCCGCCATGCCCTCGCTCAGGGTCGCGCAGACCCTCACCGCCGGCGTCGACGACGTCCGCCCGCTGGTCCCCGCGGGCGTGACGCTGTGCAACGCCCGCGGCGTCCACGACGCGTCCACGGCCGAGCTCGCCGTCGCGTTGATGCTCGCGTCGCTGCGCGGCATCCCCGACTTCGTGCGCAACGCCGAGCACGGCCGGTGGGACGGCAACCGCCGGGACTCGCTCGCCGACCGGACCGTGCTGATCGTGGGGTACGGGTCGGTGGGGGAGGCGGTCGAACGCCGGCTGGCCGGCTTCGAGTGCGACGTACGCCGGGTCGCCCGCTCGGCCCGGGACGGTGTCGAGCCGTTCGCCGCCCTGCCCGAGCTGCTGCCACGGGCCGACGTGGTGGTCCTCACGGTGCCGATGACCGACGAGACCCGCGGCATGGTCGATGCCAGGTTCCTCGCCCGGATGCGCGACGGCGCCCTCCTGGTCAACGTCGCCCGCGGCCCCGTCGTACGCACCGACGACCTGCTGGCCGAGGTGACGACCGGACGGCTGCGGGCCGCACTGGACGTGACGGACCCCGAGCCCCTGCCGCCGGACCACCCGCTGTGGTCAAGCCCTGGCGTGCTGGTGAGCCCGCACGTCGGGGGCAACACCACCGCGTTCCGGCCCCGCGCTCTTCGGCTCGTCGTCGACCAGGTGCGGCGCTACGCCGCGGGCGTGCCCCTGGCCAACGTGATTTCGGCGGACTACTGAGGTCCTCCCTAGACTCGCAAGACATGGATCCCCGTCGCACGGTCGGTCCTGACGAGCTGGTCGCCGGGACACCTGACGCGGCCCCCGGCCGTCGTCGTGTCTGGTGGGTGGCTGGGTTTCTCGTCGCGGCCGGAGCGCTCGCCCTCGTCCGGCCCGACGTCTCGCTCGTCGGCGAGCGGATGGTCGCCCCGCCGACAGCCGTGCCGTCGGCGACGAGCACCCCGAACGTCACGCCCCGGCTCGACGGGGTCCAGTGGGCGCCTCGCGGCGACCTGGTCGGCGACACCCGGTTCGTGACGGCGGCGCTGCAGCGGATCCGCCTCCAGCGGATGGACGCGACGCGGGTGTACTTCGCCGGCCGGCTGCCGGACGGTTCGCGACTCATGCTGGCCGGCACGGACGTCAACCGCGGGATGGTCGCCACCTCGGTGCACGCGCTGCACGTCCCGCGGGACCTGCCGGTCGGCGCGGCCGTCGTCACCGAGGCCAGCGCGCTGACCGACCCGCAGCAGGTCCTCGCGTGGGCCACCCGCAACGTCAGGGACGAGGTCCAGCTCCTGGCGATCAGCCGACCAGGTCCGGTGCGCTTCGAGGTGTCGGGCAAGGTCGAGTTCGCCGCGGACGGGACGCCCCGTCGGTCATGGACCGAGCTGCCCGCGGAGGACGGGGTGGCCGTCGTGGACCTCGGCCGCGACGCCGACCCGATCGTGACGGTCCGTGCGGCGGGGCCCGGCGTGTTCACCCTGCCGCTGGTCGTACGGGTCACCCCGCGGGTGCCGGTCGCGCCGGTGCTGAAGGTCTCCGGGGTGGCCCTGCCGGGATACCGCGGGCCGACCGCCCTGAGCATGTCGCGGGCGCTGAGGGCGGGAGCGGGAGCGCTGGTGGACCTGGCCAGCGCTCGGCGCGAGGTCATCTGGAGCGGCGCGCCCTGGAAGCAGCGGCGGCTTGCCCTGGTGCTGGTGACGCGGCCGGACGGCCAGCGCTTCCAGGCCCTGGTGGGCGAGCAGGACGGCGTCGGCTTCCCCGCCGGTGTCCGCGCCCTGCCGCGGGCCGCGAGCGCGCGGTTGCCCTGGCTCCTCGAGCCCTTCTCACCCCAGGACCCGACCCTGCTGCTGTGCCCGACCGGACCCGGGACGCTGGTGCTCCGCCGGGACGGCCGCGCCCCCCGGACCCTTCCGGTCCGCGCTGACGGGGTCGCCGCGCTGGTCGCGCCCGGGCCGTCGCCGCCGAGCGCGAGCGGCGCCCGGGTGACGCTGCTCGACCCGGACGGCGAGCCCATCCTCATCACCACGCTGCCGGAACCGGGGTTCGACAACCCCCTCGCACTGGACTGACGTCACGGCTGCGGGCACACGTCGAGGCCGACCGAGCGGAGGTCGGTGAGCGACAGCACGTCGCTGGTGGTGGTGCCGTCCGCGGTGCGGGCTGCCACGCGCGCCTGGACCAGCACCGGCCCTGGGCACCCCTCCGGCAGCCGGAAGCGCAGCAGCACCATCCGGGTGCCGCCCGGCGGGATCCGGTCGTCCGGGCCGCCCCCGGGCGACCACCGGTGGCAGTCCCCGGGCACCACCGACGTACCCGCCGGCTGCAGCCTGCCCCGCGGGAGCACCGGCTCGACCCGGAGGACGCGCACGGGGGAGTCGGACCGGTTCAGCAGGAGGAACCGCACCGTCAGGCGCGTGCGCCCGTCGGTCTCGACCGGGCAGAGCGCGTCCACGGCCAGGGCCGTCCTCGCCGTGCTGCCGGTCGTCCCGGACGGCGTCGGCGCGGAGCGGCTCGGCGCGGGGACCGGCTCGGGTGCTGGGTCGTCCATCAGCGCGGCCGCACCGGCCAGGCCGCCGACGGCGAGGGTCAGCACCAGCAGAGCGACTGCCCGGCGCGACGCCAGGGGAGCATGGTCGTCGCGGCCGCTGATCTCGTCCGGCGACATCCGACCTCCATGGCTGGACCCGGTCGGCACGCTACGCCGCGCGGGCTCCACAGCAGTCGGGCCGACGGCCGACGCCGGCGGCGGCGGTATGCGGGGAGCCGGCGTGGTGAACCCGGGAGTGCTCGGCGGTCGCGCGCTCCCGGGTGATGGCCACCCAGATGCCCAGCGCGATGACCGCGGCCCCAGCCACCGCGTCCAGCACGTAGTGGTTGGCGGTGGCGACCACGACGAGGGTCGTGCCGACCGCGTACGCGACGGCGAGGACTCGGGCGGCGCGGTGTCGGGTGAGCAGCAGCACCACCCAGGCGCACCAGATCGCCCACCCGACGTGCAGCGACGGCATCGCCGCCAGCTGGTTGGTGAGCGCGCCGAGGCCTTCGGGCGCGCTGGCCTCCGACCCCCACCAGCCGCTGTCGGCGGTGGCGGCCAGCGTGTCCGTGTAGCCGGGCAGCATCCGTGGCGGTGCCATCGGCAGCACGGTGAAGCCGACCAGCCCGACGGCGCTGCCGACGACCAGGGCGTTCCGGACATACCGGTAGCGGCCCGGCGCGGACCGGTAGGCCCAGATCAGGACCGCGGGGGTGACCAGGTAGTGCAGGGCCGCGTACCAGTAGCTCGCCGCCACGGCCAGGGCGGGCACCCCGTGCAGCGCCCGGTTCGCCCAGGTCTCGACGTCCAGGTGCAGCGCCGCCTCGACGCGCAGCAGCGCCTCGGCGTGGGCCGTGGCGCCGGCGAGGTCCGCGTCGCCAAGCAGCCGGGCGGCGCTGTAGCCGAGGTAGAGCAGCGCGAGCAGCGCGAGCTCGCGCCCCGCCCGTGCCCCCCGGCGCGGGCGCCGGGCGGCGGGAGTCAGCTCGTGCACCGTCATGACGTCGAGCCTCCTGGGCGGCGGTCGATGGGCCAATGGCGCTGGCCGTCGGGTCACGGTGGTGCCAGCCCCACCCTGAGTGGGCCACGCACCTCTTGGAGGCGGCCAGTCGATGACTTGAGACGGGCTCTCCCGTGCCCCGGCACGGCCATAAGGTGCGACTCGTGAGCGACGCACCCGACATCAAGCCGCGCAGCAGAGACGTCACCGACGGCCTCGAGCGGGCCGCCGCCCGCGGGATGCTCCGCGCGGTGGGCATGACCGACGAGGACTTCGCCAAGCCTCAGGTCGGGGTTGCGTCGAGCTGGAACGAGATCACCCCCTGCAACCTGTCGCTGGACCGACTGGCCAAGGCCGCGAAGGACGGGGTGCACGCGGCGGGGGGCTACCCGCTGGAGTTCGGGACCATCTCGGTGTCCGACGGGATCTCCATGGGACACGAGGGCATGCACTTCTCGCTCGTGTCCAGGGAGGTCATCGCCGACTCGGTCGAGGTGGTGATGCAGGCCGAACGGCTCGACGGGTCCGTCCTGCTCGCGGGGTGCGACAAGTCCCTCCCGGGGATGTTGATGGCCGCCGCCCGGTTGGACCTGGCGTCCGTGTTCCTCTACGCCGGCTCGATCCTGCCCGGCATCGCCAGGCTCTCCGACGGGTCGGAGCGCCAGGTGACGATCATCGATGCCTTCGAGGCTGTCGGTGCGTGCGCCCGCGGGCTGATGAGCCGCGAGGACGTCGATGCGATCGAGCGCGCCATCTGCCCCGGCGAGGGAGCCTGCGGCGGCATGTACACCGCGAACACCATGGCCTCGGCCGCCGAGGCGCTCGGCATGTCACTGCCCGGTTCGGCGGCACCTCCGGCGACGGACCGTCGCCGCGACGGCTACGCGCGGCGTTCCGGCGAGGCCGTCGTGGAGATGCTGCGCCGCGGCATCACGGCACGCGACGTCATGACCCGGGAGGCCTTCGAGAACGCCATCGCGGTCGTCATGGCCTTCGGGGGCTCCACCAACGCAGTGCTCCACCTGCTCGCCATCGCGCACGAGGCGGGCGTCACGCTGGGCCTCGACGACTTCGACCGCATCGGGGCGAAGGTCCCGCACCTGGCGGACGTGAAGCCGTTCGGGCAGTACGTCATGACCGACGTCGACCGGGTGGGCGGGGTCCCGGTGGTGATGAAGGCGCTGCTGGACGCCGGGTTGCTGCACGGCGACGCCCTGACGGTGACCGGCCGGACGGTGGCCGAGAACCTCGCCGACGTCTCGCCGCCGGACCTCGACGGCAAGGTCCTCCGTGCGATGTCCGAGCCGATCCACCGAACCGGTGGGCTGACCATCCTGCGTGGCACGCTCGCGCCCGACGGTGCGGTGGTGAAGACCGCGGGGTTCGAGGCCGACGTCTTCGAGGGCACGGCGCGGGTCTTCGACGGCGAGCGCGCCGCGATGGACGCCCTCGAGGACGGCACCATCGTGGCCGGCGACGCCGTGGTGATCCGCTACGAGGGCCCGAAGGGCGGACCGGGCATGCGCGAGATGCTCGCCATCACCGGTGCCATCAAGGGCGCCGGTCTCGGCAAGGAGGTCCTGCTGATGACCGACGGCCGCTTCTCCGGCGGCACGACCGGTCTCTGCGTCGGGCACGTGGCCCCCGAGGCAGTGGACGCAGGTCCGATCGCCCTGGTGCGCGACGGCGACCGCATCAGGCTGGACGTCGCCGCGAAGACCCTCGACCTGCTCGTCGACGACGCCGAGCTCGCTGCCCGCCGGGACGGCTGGGCCCCGGCCCCGGCCGTGCCGCGCGGCGGAGTCCTGGCGAAGTACGTGCGGCTCGTCGGCTCCGCCGCCGGCGGTGCCGTCTGCTCCTGACCGACGCTGGTCCGGATCCTGGGACAGATGTCTCGCGATGTTGACGGCCCGGCGCGACGCTGGCCAGGGTTGGCCCGTGCACAACCTCGTCGTACTTCGCCTGCGCGCCGACTGACCTCGTCAGCCGAGCGCGCGACCCCTCACGAGTCCACACTGGACCGGAGGGGTTTTTTGTTGGCCCACCACGTCTCCGAGAGGTCCAGATGCCCGAGCAGGTGACAGGAGCGCAGAGTCTCGTCCGCTCGCTGGAGGCTGCCGGCGTAGACACCGTCTTCGGCATCCCCGGTGGGGCGATCCTCCCGTTGTACGACCCACTGATGGACTCCACCGCCATCCGGCACGTGCTGGTCCGGCACGAGCAGGGCGCGGGCCACGCGGCGGAGGGCTATGCGCAGGCCACCGGCCGCGTGGGTGTGTGCATGGCCACCAGCGGCCCCGGCGCGACCAACCTGGTCACCCCCATCGCCGACGCCTACATGGACAGCGTGCCGATCGTCGCCGTCACCGGGCAGGTACCCAGCGCCGCGATCGGGACGGACGCGTTCCAGGAGGCCGACATCCGGGGCATCACGATGCCCATCACCAAGCACAACTACCTGGTGACGAACCCCGACGACATCCCGCGCACGATCGCCGAGGCCTTCCACATCGCCTCCACCGGGCGCCCGGGCCCGGTCCTCGTCGACGTGTCGAAGGACGCGCTGCAGTCCGCGACGACCTTCACCTGGCCCAGCTCGATCGAGCTGCCCGGCTACCGCCCGGTCACCCGGCCCCACGGAAAGCAGATCCGGGAGGCGGCGCGGCTGATCAGCGAGGCCCGGCAGCCCGTGCTGTACGTCGGTGGCGGCGTGCTCAAGGCCCGTGCCTGGGCCGAGCTGCGGACGCTCGCCGAG
>DASVBQ010000325.1:0-2862 GCA_036375795.1 Actinomycetes bacterium | reverse complement strand
ATCGTGTCGACCCAGGTGGAGTACTCCCTGCTCCAGCGCGGTGTCGAGCGTGAGGTGATCCCCGCGGCTCAGGCGTTGGGCCTCGGGGTCCTGCCCTGGTCCCCGCTGGGGGCGGGCGTGCTCACCGGCAAGTACCGTTCGGGCACCCCTGCCGACTCACGGGCCGCGTCACCTCACTTCGCGCGGTTCATCGAGCGGTTCCTCGACGACCGCAGCCGGCGGATCGTCGACGCGGTCGCGACCGCCGCGGAGGGGCTCGACGTCACGCCGCTGGAGGTCGCGCTGGCGTGGGTGCGTGACGCACCAGCCGTCACCGCACCGATCCTCGGGGCGCGTACGGCCGCACAGCTGAGGACGTCGCTCGAGGCTGACACCTTGTCGCTGCCGACAGAGATCCGCCAGGCCCTGGACGAGGTGTCGGCGCCGCCGACGGGCTACCCCGACCGCTGACGCCGCTCGACTCCCTGGAGGTGCTGCTCGATCCGCAGCAGCTGGCTCTCCATGACGTCGAGCCGGGCCTCGATGCGCCGCTCCAGGGTCTGCGCCTCCTCCTCGAAGAGCAGCTCCTCCTCGGCCGCGATCCGGCGGGCGAAGTAGACCGCCACCATGGCTGCGACGGCGCCGAGCATCGCGACGCCGGCGACCATGATGGCGCCGGCCACGACGCGACCCCACGTGGTCACCGGGACGTGGTCGCCGTAGCCGACCGTGGTCAGCGTCGTGAGCGCCCACCAGATCGCGTCGCCCCAGGACCCGAACGTCGTGTCCGCCTCGTCGCGCTCCACCCACCAGACCAGCGAGCCGCCGACCAGCACGGCTGCCGCGGACACGGCGGAGACGATCAGCGACAGCCGCAGCATCGCGGTGACGGCCACCGGGGAGAGCCGCTGCATGGCGCCATCGTGACACGCAGCGGTCGGGCAAGGGGTTGGGTCACAATGGCTCGCGATGGCTGAGTGGGAGTACCAGCACCTCTACCTGCCGCGCGGGACCAGCCGGAACGCCGCGCGGCGGCTGCTGACGGACCACGCGGAGTACGGCCACTGGGAGCTGGACCGGCTGCGGCTCCTCGCCGACGGGAGCCGCCGGGTCGTCCTGCGTCGCCGGATCATCCGGGTGCTGCGCACCGCCTGACCGGTCGGCGTGCCGCCCTCACGGTGATCCTTCGCTGCCGACACGCCGGCGACACGCCCACGTCACGTGCAGGACGGGAGCTGATGATCACCGGGGCAGAGCGCTAGGCCCGTGCGCGGCGGCGGAGCGCCAGGCCGAGCAGCAGCAGGACGGTGCCCAGGACCGGGACTCCCGCCACGAGGCCGGTGTGCGGGAGCGAGGCGAGCCCGGCCGGAGTGACGCGTCCCGACGTCGACTGCGGCGCGGTGCGGGTCTTCGGGGCCTGCTTGACCTGCTGCACCGGCTGGACCCCGGCCGGGGCGGCCGCACCCGGCGCCGGCGTCGGGCACTGCAGCGTCACCGTGGCCAGCACGTCGGCCGGCACGATGTCGGTGATCTGCGTCGGCAGCTCGTCGATGACGGTCCTCGGGAGGCCCTTGACCTGCTCCGGGAGCGGTCCGAGCAGCGTGGTGAGCACCGTGCACAGCTCGTCCTCCAGGGCGGCCGGCAGGACGTCGTCACCGAGGGGGCTGCGGGCCGACGTACCGCCGGACCCGTGGTCGCCGCCCGAGCCACCGCTCGACGGCGGGGACTGACTACCCCCGGGCAGCGTGACGCCCGGCAGGGCAGGGAGCGCCGGGGCAGGTGGCGAGCTGAACGTGGGCGAGCTGGTGTCTGCGGTGCCGGCGGAGGTCGGCCCAGGAGCCGGCTCGCTGGTGGCCGCGGTGATCGGTTCGGTCACCGCGAGCGTCGGCACCTCAACGGTGGGGACCGGCTCCTCGACCGGCAGGCTCGTCGTGGGCAGCGGGCTCGGGAGCGCCGTCGGGACCGTCAGGTCGGCCGAGGCCGAGGTGGCGGGCAGGCCGACGAGGGCACCGGTCAGGGCGAGGACTGGCAACAGGCGGGACATCGGGCCTCCAGGCAGGGTCATCTGCCCGGATCAACGACGACGTGTGACCGAGGTCACGCGAGTTCGGCCAGGAGGCTCTGCCTCAGCTGGTGGCGAGGAACCGGTCGAGGACCCGCGTCCCGAAGCGCAGCGAGTCGACCGGCACGCGCTCGTCGACCCCGTGGAACATGCCGGAGAAGTCCAGGTCGGCCGGGAGCCGCAGCGGTGCGAAGCCGAAGCCGCGGATGCCGAGCAGGCTGAACGACTTGTTGTCGGTGCCGCCCGAGAGGCAGTACGGGATGGCGCGGGAGCCGGGGTCCTCCGCCTGCAGGGCGGCGGCCATGGCTTCGACGAGCGGCCCGTCGAAGGTCGTCTCCAGCGCGATGTCAGTGATGACCTCTTCACGGCGTACGTCGGGGCCGATCAGCTCGTCGATCGTGTCCAGCAGCTCCTGCTCGAAGCCCGGCAGGAACCGGCAGTCGACGAAGGCCTCCGCCGACTGCGGGATGACGTTGTGCTTGTAGCCGGCCCGCAGCATGGTCGGGTTGGCGGTGTTGCGCAGGGTGGCGCCGACGATGCGGGCCAGACTGCCGAGCTTGGCCAGCGCGGGCTCGGGGTTGTCCAGGTCGAGCCCGATGCCGAGGACCTCGGACATCTCCTCGAGGAAGCGCTGCACCGTCGGCGTCATGCGTATTGGCCACTCGTGCCGGCCGACACGCGCCACCGCCTCGGCGAGCGCGGTGACGGCGTTGTCGTCGCTGACCATCGAACCGTGCCCGGCCCGGCCCTCGGCGACGAGCCGCAGCCAGCGGATGCCTTTCTGGGCCGTCTCGATGAGGTAGACCCGCTCGTCCCCCACC
>DASVBQ010000323.1:0-14946 GCA_036375795.1 Actinomycetes bacterium | reverse complement strand
AACCTGGGGCTGGCCCGCCAGCTGCTCGCCGACGAGACCGAGGACCGGTCGACGGTCGTCGAGCTGCTCGCTGAGATGACGGTCGACGTGCGGGAGACCATCGCGCAGGTGCGCGATCTCGCGCACGGCATCTACCCGCCGCTGCTGCGCCAGGCCGGCCTGCCCGACGCGCTGCGGGCTGCCGCGCAGCGCAGCGCCGCTGCGGTCACTGTCGAGTCCGAGGGTGTGGGCCGGCACGGCGCCGACATCGAGGCAGCGGTGTACTTCTGCGCGCTGGAGGCGCTGCAGAACGTCGCCAAGCACGCGCCCGAGGCCTCGGCGACCGTGCGCCTGAGCGGCACCGGGACCGAGCTGCTGCTCGAGGTCGTCGACGACGGGCAGGGGTTCGACCCGGCCGCCGCCGCGGATGGGCAGGGAATGCAGAACATGACGGACCGCCTGGGGGCGGTCGGCGGCACCCTGCGCTGGGAGTCCACACCCGGCCGGGGCACCCGCGTCTGTGCCGCGGTCCCGCTGCGCGAGGGCGCGTCGTGAGCTGGGCGGCCGTCCTGGCGGTGGCCGGGTCGGAGCGGCGGCGCCGGTGGGTGTCGATGCTCGTGCTCGGCCTGCTGGCCGGCCTGGTCGGCGCCGTGGTGGCCGGCTCGACCGCCGTGGCCCGGCGGACCGCGACGGCGTACGACCGCCTGGTCGCGGCCACCCACCTCGACGACGCCCGGGTGCTGGTCTTCTCGGACAACGTCGACGTCGACGACATCGCCGGGTTCCCCGGCGTCACCCGGTCGTGGCAGTCGCGGCAGGTGATCGGCGCCGTGGTCGGCGCGCCGGTGACGTACATGAGCGTCTCGAGCGGGCCGGCACGACCTGACGACCTGTTCACCCCCGTCGTGGTCGACGGGCGCGCGCCGCGCGACGACGCGGTCGGCGAGGTGCTGCTCCCGTCGGTGCTCGCCGACGAGGTCGGTCTCGGCGTGGGCGACCGCTTCACGCTGAAGCTGCTGACGCCGGAGGAGGTCACGCAGTTCGACACCGGCTTCGGGGAGCCGGACGGGCCGCTGGTCCGGCTGACCGTGGTGGGCATCGCCCGGGTCGCGCGCGCCTGGGTCGGGAACGGCGTGGGACCGGTGATCGGCACCCCTGCGCTGGCCGAGGCCTATCCGCAGAGCCAGGTCGGGCACAACATCCTGGTCCGCCTCGCCGACGGCGCCGACGGCGCCGCCGCCTTCGACCGCCAGCTCGACCGGCTGCGGGAGCAGTCCGCCTCCGGCGCGGCCGGCGAGGAGTTCGGCGTGCTGCAGGCCCGGTTCCCGACGTCGCAGACCGACCCGGAGGTCACCGCCGCGGCCGGCACCCTCGTCGCCGGGCAGCTGGTCTTCATCGGGCTGGCGCTGCTCGGGGGCGCGCTCGCGCTGGGCCAGGGACTCTCCCGCCACCACGCCGCCGGGGCACATGACCAGCGCGTCGAGGCGGCCCTCGGGCTGACCCGCGGTGAGAGGGTGCTGGCCCGGTTGCTGCCCGCGACGCTGGGCGCCGCGATCGCGGCGGCGGTGACCGCCGGAGGGGCGCTGCTGGCCGGACGGATCGAGCCGCTGGGCCCGCTGCGTGCCTACGAGCCGAGCCCGGGCTGGTTGCCAGACCCGCTCGTCGTGACAATCGGTGCGGCGGCGACCGCGGCGGGCTTCCTTGCGCTGGTCGCGGCCACCGCCGCCCGGGTCACTCGCGCGGCCCAGATGACGGCGGTCGGCGCGCGGACCCCGGTCGGGCTGGCGGCGCTGGGGCGGCGGGCACCGGCGGTCGCCGGGATGACGTTCGCGCTGCGCGGCGGACGGGGCCGGACCGCCGTGCCCGTCCGCGCGACGCTGGTGGTCGCCGTGCTCGGCATCGCCGGCGTGGTCGCGGTGGCGACGTTCTCGCAGAGCCTGGACCGGCTCGTCCGGACGCCCGCGCGGTACGGGTGGGTGGCCGACTTCGCGATCGTCGACTCGCGGCCGTTCGACCTGCAGGACCTCGCCGCCGATGCGCGGGTCGCGGCCCTGGCCGACGCGACGGCCACACCGGTCACCCTCGGCGGCCGGCGGGTGGACGGCGTCGCGGTCCGCCCGCTGAAGGGCGACGTGCCGCTCACCCTGCTCTCCGGACGCCTGCCGCTGCGCGACGACGAGGTGGCGCTCGGCAGCCGCGAGGCGAACCGGATCGGCGCGACGATCGGCGCGACCCTGGGCCTCACGACGTACGACCGGGACGGCGCGCGTTCCCGCCGCAGCCTGCGCGTGGTGGGTCTCGTGGTCACCCCGCCGGGAGTCGGCGAGGGCTTCGGGACCGGCGCGTACCTCACCGAGCGCACTCTGCTTGCGGCCGGACGGGCCACCCAGTTCACGACGGCGTTCGTCGACCTGGCGCCCGGCGTGGACGCGGGCGCCCTCTACGCCGAGCTCTCGCAGCGGCTGGAGCTGGTCCCGGCCTCCCGCCCGGCCGAGGTGCGGAACCTGGCGGCCCTCGGCCGGCTGCCCGGGCTGCTCTCGCTGTTCCTGTCGCTGTTGGCCGTGGCGGTGCTCGCGCACTCGCTCGTGCTGACCGCCCGGCGGCGGGCGCCGGACCTCGCGGTGCTGCGGGTGATCGGCCTCACCCCCGCCCAGGTCGGGGGCGCGCTGGTGGCCATGGCGACGACGATCGGGGCGATCGGGCTGGCCCTCGGGCCGCTGCTCGGTCTCGCCGTCGGCCGGGTGGTCTGGGGGGAGGTGGCGCGCGGCATCGGGGCGTCCGGTGATGCGTCGGTGCCGTGGCTGGTGATGCTGGTGGCAGTCCCGGTCGTGCTGGTCGGCACGGCCGTGGTGGCGCTGCTGCCGGCCTACCGGGCCGCCAGCCTGCGCCCCGCGGCGGTCCTCCGCTCCGAGTAGCCGGGCGGTCAGTCCCCGACCGGCGCGGGTCGGTGCTCTGCCCAGAGCCGGCGCAGCAGGTCGGCGGAGAGCTCCTCCTTGTGGACGTACGCCGCGGCGCCGCTGTCCTGGGCGTCCGCCGGCAGGTCCGCGCGCTGGTACGTCGAGCAGAGCAGCACCACCGGAGCACCCGCCCGGGCGGTGATCAGCCGGGTCGCCTCGATGCCGCCGATGCCCGGCATGTTGATGTCCATCAGCACCAGGTCCGGCCGCAGCATCTCGACGGCGGCGACCGCGTCCTCGCCGGACGCTGCCTCGCCGACGAGCTCGAAGCCGGGCGCGCGGCGCAGCACCGCGCCGGCCGCGACCCGAAAGGGCCGCTGGTCGTCCACCGCGAGGACGCGCACGGCCGGCTCGGAACCCGTCATGGCGACCAGTGTGCCGCCGGGGCTCCGGGCGGGTGAAGGATGACAGTGCCCGCTCGAGGGGTGTGGCTAGCAGGTGTGACGCCGACCCCGGTCGGTCAGCCGCCGACCCCCGTGCCGTGCTCGTGCAGGTAGAGCAGGACCGCCTTGACCCGGCGGTTGAGGTCGCGCTCCTCGCTGAGGTTCAGCTTGGAGAAGATCGAGTTGGTGTGCTTCTCGATCGCGCGCTCGGACAGGAACAGCGTTGCGGCGATGGCGGCGTTGCTCTTGCCCTGCGCCATCTCGCCGAGGACCTCCAGCTCGCGCGGCGTCAGCGTGCCGAGCGGGCTCTTGCGCTGGCCCTGGTTGGCGGCGACCAGCTGCTCGACCACCGTCGGGTCGATGACCGAGCCGCCGTCGGCGACCGTCTTGACAGCAGCCGTCAGCTCGCCGACGTCACCGACGCGCTCCTTGAGCAGGTAGGCCCGCCCACCCGAGCCGCCCTCGAGCAGCCGCAGGGCGAACGACGCATCGGCGTGCTGGCTGAGCAGCACCACGCCGACGTCGGGCCGCTCCTCGCGCAGCTGCGCGGCCATCTGGATGCCCTCGTCGGTCTTGGTGGGAGGCATCCGGATGTCGCTGACGACCACGTCCGGCTCGGCCTCGACGACCGACTTCTGCAGCGACGGGAGGTCGGCGACGGACCCGACGAGCTCGAGCTCGGAGTCGTGCGCGATCAGCCGCTCGAGTCCTTGACGGAGCAGCGCGTTGTCCTCGGCCAGCAGCACCCGGATCCCCACCCGGGGCACCCTATGTGGGCCACCCCTCGCCCGGGCCGGAAATCGGCGACGCCGCGGACGGTCAGCCCTGCATGCGGGCCATGGCGAGCGTGACGAGGGTGATCAGCGCCTGCTTGGTCGCCTGCCGGTTGCGCGCGTCGGTGTAGAAGACGGGCACCTCGTCGCGTACGGCCAACGCCGCCCGTACGTCGTCCAGCGAGTGCTTGGCCACGCCGTCGAAGCAGTTGACGGCCAGCACGAACGGGATCTGCCGCGCCTCGAAGTAGTCCACGGCGTCGAAGCAGGACTCGAGCCGATCGGTGTCGACCAGCACCACCGCGCCGATCGCACCGGTGACCAGGTCGTCCCACATGAAGTGGAAGCGGTCCTGGCCCGGCGTCCCGAACAGGTACAGCCACAGGTCGCCGGGCAACGCGATGCGCCCGAAGTCCATGGCAACCGTGGTGGAGGTCTTGCGGTCCGTCACGCCGCCGGCGTCGTCGACGCCCAGGCTGTGCTCGGTCATCGCGGCCTCGGTCGACAGCGGCTCGATGTCGGAGATGGACCCGATGAAGGTGGTCTTGCCGACGGCGAACCCGCCGGCGACCACGATCTTGACGGTGACGGGTGCGGCCGGCGTGTTCCCCGCCGGCACCTGCTGCGCCGGCGGTGCGGCGACGTCAGAGCGCGGAAATGCCATTGAGAACACTCTCCAGGACCTTGAGGTTGGTGGCAGGGGCGGCTGCTGCGGACGAGCCGGAGTGGACGACGACCAGGCCCTCGTCGGCCAGGTCGCCGACGAGGACGCGCACGACGCCCAGGGGCAGGGACAGGTGGGCCGACAGCTCGGCGACCGAGAGGATCTGCCCGCCGGTGAGCTCGAGGATGCGGCGCCTCTCCGAGGTGCCGACCGTGTCGGTCGCGCCCGCCACCCCGCGGACGAGCGCCTCCAACGGCAGGTCGGCGCGTCCGGGCCGGGTGCGGCCGCGGGTCAGCGCGTACGGGCGGACGACGCGGGCGTCCTCGACCATCTCCTCGTCGTAGAGGTCATGGTCGAAGGATCTGCCGTGACGCTCGTCAGCGGTTTCTGAGCTGTCGGGCACGGCGGCTCACCCCTCCACGCCCACCGGGCGCGGGACCGACGCACCGACCGGCAGCCGGGAGCGCATCTCGCTCACCAGCTGCGGGGTCATCGTGGCCTCGGCCCGGCTCACCAGCAGGGTCATCTCGTAGCCGATCATCCCGACGTCGCAGGTCACGTCGGCGGCGACGGCGAGCACCGAGCCGTCGCTGATGCTGGTCGTGAAGAGGAACAGGTGGTCCATCTCCACGATGGACTGTCGGACCTCGCCGGCGTTCAGCTGGCGGGCGGCGCCGCGCGTCAGGCTGGACAGGCCGGACACGATCGCCGCGAGCTGGTCGCCCTGGGTGCGGTCCAGCTCGTCCGACATCGCCATGAGCAGGCCGTCGGCCGACACCACGAGGGTGTGCTGGACGCCGGGGACGCTCTTCACGAAGTTGCCCAGCAGCCAGCTGAAGTTGGCCGCCTCGGTGCTGAGGGTGCTCACGTCGACAGTTCCTCTCGGGGGGTGGGGTTCAGCTGGTCTGGTCGTCGGTGGCCGCGTCCGATGCCTGGGGTGCCCGGCCACGCTCGACGCCGGCACGGAAGCCGGTGAGCATGCCGCGCACCTCGTTGGCGCTGCGCTGGCGGGTCGGCAGGGCCCGCGGTGCGGCGGCCCGGTCCGGAGCCACCTTGGGCGTACGCCGGGCCAGGCCGGTGTCCGGGGTGTCGGCCGCCGGGCGAGCCGGGGTGGGCACGAACGACGGCTCGTAGAGCCCCCGGAGCTCCGAGAGCGCCGACGACGTGAGGTCGGACCGCTGGGTCATCCGCTCGAGGTCGTCGGACGCGGCCGGCGACACCGGTGCTCCGGCGGCGACGGACGAGCGCGCCGGCAAGGCGGCGGCGGTGGCCGGGGCAGGAGCCGCAGAGGCGGCGGTCGGCTCGGCGACGGCGGTCGGCTCGGCGACGGCGGTCGGCTCGGCGACCGGGACGACCACCGGCTCGGCAGGGCCCCGCTCGGCCGGCGGGGCGGCCGGAGCCGGCCGGTCGACCAGCGACTCCGGGCGGGTCGGTTCGGCAGCCGCGGGCGGCCTCGGCTCGCGGGACGGGGCGGCGGCGGGGCGATGGCTGGGCAGCGGCGAGCGGTTACGGCCGAACCGGCCAGTGGACCGGCTGGGCAGCACGTCCACGGCGGGGGCGAAGACCACCGGCGCCACCGGCGGCGGCTCGGGCAGCGGCTCCGGATCGGGCAGCGGCTCCGGCGTCGAGGCGGGGGCCTCCTCCTCCACCGCGACGGGCTCTGGCTCAGCCGCGGGCTCGGGCTCGTCGACCTGCTCATCGACCTGCTGCTCGTCGGGCTGGACCTCCACGGCCCCGCCGACCGGCTTGTCGACAGGCACCTCGGCGACCGGCTCCTCCACGGGCTCCGGCTCAGAAGACACGCGCTTGCGGCTGCGGCGAAGCCCCCAGCGGCGGGCCGGCTTCTCGACGGTTGCCGGGGCCGGCTCGTCGGCGTCCGGCGCGACGTCGGAGTCCACGCGCTCGACCTCGGCGGGCAGGGCAGCGTCGTCGACCGGGTCGGGCTGCGCCACGGCGAGGCCCTCGAACACGCTCACCGGCAGGCTGGCGGTCACGACGGTGCCGGCGGCCCGGCCGCGACGCAGGGTGACCGTCGCGCCGAGTCGCGCGGCCAGCCGGCCGACCACGAACAGACCGAGCCGCTGCGACACCGCGATCTCGGTGACCGGCGGGCGGGCGATCTTCTCGTTCGCCTCGTCGATCTCCTCCTGGGTCATCCCGAGCCCGTAGTCGGTGACGGTGACGTCGACGCCGTGGCCGGTCATCGAGGCCGCGACGACGACCCGGGTCTCCGGGTTGGAGAAGTGCGTCGCGTTCTCCAGCACCTCGGCGAGCAGGTGCGCGACGGTCAGTGCGTAGCGCCCCGAGACGTCGGGGTCGTCGCTCATCGACAGGTCGATCCGGTCGAAGGCCTCGATCTCGCCGACCGCGGTGCGGATCACGTCGGAGAGCGGGAGAGTGTTGCGCAGCCGCCGGGTCGAGTCGATGCCGGCGAGCACCAGCAGGCTCTCCGCGTTGCGGCGCATCCGGGTGGCGAGGTGGTCGAGGGTGAACAGCCGCTCGAGGACGTCGGGGTCCTCCTCGCCGGCCTCCATGGCGTCGAGCGCCTTGAGCTGGCGGCCGAGGAGGACCTGGTTGCGGCGCGCGACGTTGACGAACATCTCGGCGATGCTGGCGCGTAGCGCGGCCTGCTCCTTGGCGACCTGCACGGTGACGTCGTTGACGGTGTTGAACGCCTCGGCGAGGCGGCCGATCTCGTCACGGGACTCGACCGGGATCGGCTCGACCTCGACGCCCGGGCCTTCGCCTGGGGTCTGCATGCGCTCGACCATGCGGGGCAGCTCGTCGCCGATGTCGCCGGCGGCGACGGTCAGCCGGCGCAGCGGCCGGGTGATCCGGCGGGCCAGCCCGACGGCGAGCACGATGGCCAAGGCCAGGCCGAGCACCGCGAACGTGACGAGCACCAGCGCCCGCTGCTCCTGGCTGGTCTGGGTGTCCGACGCGATCTCGGCCACCACCGAGACGAGCGCCGACTCGGTCTCGGTCATCACCGAGATGCGCGAGTTGGCTGCGCCGACCCACTGGACCGATGCGCCGAAGTCGGGCTCGCTGACCTTGAGCAACCGGGGCAGGTCACGGCGTACCTGGTCGATCTCGTAGTTCTCGGCCTGCGCGAGCTGGTTCTCCAACCGGCCGAAGAGGTCGGCCGGCGCCTTGCCCTGGAAGTCCTGCAGGGCGGTGCGCTGCTGGGCGACCAGCGCCGAGGTCTGGGCGAACTCGGCCTCGTTCAGCTCGCCGGAGAGCAGGGCGATCTCGACGAGGTCCCGCTCGTGCGAGGCGTACTCGATGGAGCTCGACAGTGCCTCGTACGCCTGGAGGACCTGGGCCAGCTCGGGGGTCCCGGAGGACGCGATGACGCCAGGCAGGTCGAGGTCGGCGCGGATCACCCTGCCGTAGAAGACGTCGGTCTCGGTGGCGAAGAAGCGACCGGCGTCGATCGAGGCCCTGGCGCTGCGCAGCTCGTCATGGCCGGCAGCGGACCGGGCGACCGCCGCCTGGACGCTGGCGGACATCTCGTCGAGGGGCGAGTCGACGACGAGCGAACGCAGGGTGCGCAG
The DNA here is from genome assembly GCA_036375795.1 of Actinomycetes bacterium. GTDB lineage: Bacteria > Actinomycetota > Actinomycetes > JACCUZ01 > JACCUZ01 > DASVBQ01. The sequence continues at coordinate 6,633 of DASVBQ010000323.1, read as the reverse complement.
CTGCAGGTTGGTGAACTGTCGTTGGCCGTCCATGCGGGCTTCGTTGCCCGCCGTCTGCTCCTGCAGGTACGCCAGGGTCGCGCTGCGTTCCTCCTGGAGGCTGTGCACGACGCGGTTCACCTGGATCGCGACGTCGGTCAGCGCGTTGACCTGGCCGGCGCGCCGGGCCTGCGACACCTGGCCGCCGACGAGCAGCGCGGTGACGACCACGAGCAGCAGCGTGGGGATCGCCAGAACAGCAAGAAGCTTGGTGCGCACTCCGGCGTCACGCAGCATGAAGACCCTCCACCGGGCCGACGTCGGGAAAGGACGAGGTGGTCAGACAGATCTGCCATCGGCCGGACTTGGGAATTCCTTGAGGGACATGCGGTCATTTCGGGGCTTTCTAGGGTGATCCCATGAGAGCCGTCGTCGTGACCGAGCCGGGTGGACCCGACGTCCTGCGCTGGGAGGAGGTCCCCGACGCCGAGGCGGGCCCCGGCGAGGTCCTCGTCGACGTGGCCGCCAGCGCCGTGAACCGTGCCGACCTGCTGCAGCGCCAGGGCCACTACGAGCCGCCGCCCGGTGGCTCGCCCTATCCCGGGCTCGAGTGCTCCGGACGGGTCGCGGCTCTCGGTGAGGGGGTCGAGGGCTGGGCGGTGGGCGACACGGTGTGCGCGCTGCTCGCCGGAGGTGGGTACGCGGAGAAGGTCGCCGTGCCGGCGGGTCAGGCCCTCCCCGTGCCGGCCGGCGTGGACCTGGTCGAGGCCGCCGGGCTGCCGGAGGTCGTCTGCACCGTCTGGTCGAACGTCTTCATGCTCGCCGGCCTGCGCCCCGACGAGACGCTGCTCGTCCACGGCGGAGCCTCCGGGATCGGCACGATGGCGATCCAGCTCGCGCACCACCTCGGTGCTCGGGTCGCCGTCACCGCGGGGTCGCCGGCGAAGCTGGAGCGTTGCCGCGAGCTCGGCGCGGACGTCCTGGTGAACTACCGCGACGAGGACTTCGTGGATCGTGTCCGGACCGAGACCGGCGGCCGCGGTGCCGACGTGGTGCTGGACCTGATCGGCGCCAAGTACCTCGCCCGCAACGTCGACGTGCTGGCCACCAACGGCCGGTTGGTGGTCATCGGGCTGCAGGGCGGGACCCGGGCCGAGCTCGACCTCGGCCTGCTGCTGCGCAAGCGGGCCGCGGTGCTGGCGACCTCGCTGCGCGGGCGGCCGCCGGAGGAGAAGGCGGCGATCGTCGCGTCCGTCCGTGAGCACGTCTGGCCGCTTCTCGAGGCGGGGACGGTGTGGCCGGTGGTCGACCGGGTGCTGCCGATGGCCGACGCCGCGGAAGGGCATCGCGTCCTCGAACGGGGCGAGAACGTGGGCAAGGTCCTGCTGACCACGTAGCGAGTCGGCGACCTGCGGAGCTCGGGCAGTCGAGCGGCCTCGAGCGCCGCAGCTCCCGGTCAGGCCGCGCGCTGGCCCCGCTCGCCCGACCGCAGCCCCTCGCTCCACTCGGCCCGGGTCTGCGGCGGGTCTTCCGCGTACGCGGCGAGCCGGGCGGACGCGGTGGCGAGGGCGCGACGGAGTCGGGCCAGGCGGCCGGGCCGCGTCGTCCGCCGCCCCGCGTCGCGCAGCGGTGTCCAGCTCAGGTGGGTGGCACCTGCTCCGGTCGCGACGAGTGCCGCCTCGGCGGCGTACCCGCCGTGCAGGCGCACCACGAACCGGCGCACGGACCGGTGTGGCGCGTCGACCGCCAGGACACGCCTCGGGTGGAGGTCGGGCGGCGCCCACCGGGTCAGGCCGGCGGCGCTCCCCAGCAGGTCGGACACCGCATCCAGCGGTGCGTCGATGGTGCGGCTGACGAGTGCGGTGTGCGTGGTCATCGTTGGTCTCCTTGCGGTGAGTTGGTCGACGTGATGGCGTTCTCGAGCTCGGCGAACCAGGTCGGGCGGGCGAGCAGCGTGTGCAGATCCAGCTCGTCGTCGCGGGTCAGGACGGGACCGGAGGGCGGAGCCTCCGGGTGAGGCTCCGGCAGGTCCTCCTCCTCGTCGAGGAGCGGTGCGCCGGCGGCCACGATCGCCAGCAGCTGGGGCCAACCGACAGGGTTGGTGACAAGCTCGGCGCAGCGCGGGCAGATCCAGGCGACGGTTCCCGGGCTGTCGTCGGACGGCGACCCGTCCAGGTCGACCAGCAGGCTCGTGGCGGGGACGAACGCAACGCGCTGGCAGCGGGGGCACTCGATGCTGATCGTGGTCATGGCGGGCTCCTCTCGCACCGCCCACGCTGGTCCGCGGCCCTGTTCCGGGCCTGTCCGACCGCTGTCCGTCGTACCGTCTCGGGGTTGGCCGCCGGCTTCGGCGGGTCACGGGCCGGCGGCGGTTGCCGCCCCCCAGCCGCTCGGGCAGGCTCACCAACGCGGGGCGCGGAGAGGACCGAGGTGAACCACGTCGAGTTCCGCCTGCTCGGCTCGATGGAGCTCAGGGTCGACGGTGCGCCGGTGGCGCTTCCCGGCGCCGCGGAGCGCGGCCTGCTGGCCCTGCTCCTGCTGTCGGCCGGTCGCACGGTCCCGGCAAGCTCGCTGATCGACCGCCTCTGGACCGAGGACACGCTGCCGGTCGACCCGGTGAACGCGCTGCAGAGCCGGGTGTCGAAGCTGCGCCGCGCGCTCGGCAAGGCCGGCCTCGACGTGGTGCGGCGCGAGGGCGCGGGGTACCGGGCAGCGGTCGACCCGGCCGACATCGACGTCGACCGGTTCACCGGTGGCGTCCGGGCGGCCCGGGCCGCCACCTCGGCCGCCGGGGGGGTGCCCTCGGTCGAGGCGCTGGCGGCCTACGACACGGCGCTCGCGTCGTGGCACGGCGACCCGTTGGCCGACTTCTCTGCCGAGTCCTGGGCCACCGTGGAGGCCGCGCGGCTGTTCCAGCTGCGACTGGCCGCGTTGGCCGAGCGCGCCGAGATGGCACTCGCCCTGGGCCGGCACGCCGAGGTGGTCACGGACCTCGACGGCGTCGTCGCGGACGACCCGACCCACGAGTCCCTGGCCGAGCTGCTGATGACCGCGCTGTACCAGGGCGGTCGGCAGGCGGACGCGCTCGAGGTGTACGACCGCACCCGGCGGTTCCTCGACGACGAGCTCGGGCTGGAGCCGTCGGCTGCCCTGCGCCGTCTGCACCAGCGGATCCTGCAGCAGGACGAGCAGCTGGCCGCAATACCCGTACCGCGCCGACCGAGCCCGCCGCCGGCTCCCGCGGGCACGGCAGCGGCTGAGGTCGCCCCAGCCAGCACGAACGTGCCCGCTCCGGTGCGCCCCCTCCTCGGCCGGGACACCGAGCTCGGTTCCGTCCGCGACCTGCTGCTCTCGTCGCGCATCGTCAGCCTCGTCGGTCCGGGGGGCGCCGGGAAGACGGCGCTGGCCCTGGCCGTGGCCCACCGGACCGGTGAGGCGTTCACCGATGGCGCGTGGCTGGTGCGGCTGGCCCCGGTCACCGACCCGGCCCACGTGAACCTGGCCGTGGCCGACGTGCTGGGTGTCCCGCTGGACGGGGCCGCGCCCGGCGGTCAGGCCAGGGAGCGGCTCATCTCCTTCCTGGCGCGTCGTCGGCTGCTGCTCGTGCTGGACAACTGCGAGCACGTCATCGACGCGGCAGCCCGGCTCGTGGATGACGTCACCGGAGGCTGCCCGGAGATCACGGTGCTGACGACGAGCCGGGAGGCGCTGGCGGTGCCCGGTGAGGTGCAGGTCGCGGTGGGGCCGCTCGACGTCCCCCCGGCCGACACCCCCGCCGACCGGATCCTGGAGTACGCAGCGGCGCAGCTGTTCGTCGACCGCGCCCGGGCGGTGCGCTCAGGTCTGTCCCTGGACGAGGTCGACCTGGCGTCGCTCGCGCGGGTGTGCGCCCAGCTGGACGGGATGCCCCTGGCCCTGGAGCTCGCTGCGGCCCGCATGTCGTCGCTGTCACTGGTGGAGCTCGCCGACCGGCTGGGAGACCGGTTCGCCCTGCTGACCAGCGGCCCGCGGACCGCCGAGGCACGGCAGCAGACGCTGCGGGCCACCGTCGACTGGAGCCATGCCCTGCTCACCGGCACCGAGCAGGCGGTGTTCCGCCGGCTCGCGGTGTTCCACGGTGGGTGGACGCTGCTGGCGGCGGAGGCGGTCACGGCCGGCGACGACCTGCCGCCCGGTGACGTGCTGGACGTGCTCGGCAGGCTGGTCGACCGGTCCATGGTCACGGTCGAGCCCGGGTCACCCACCCGGTACCGCATGCTGGAGACGCTTCGCCAGTACGCAGCCGAGCGGCTGGCCACCTCGGGCGAGCAGGAGGCGGTGGCCGCTCGGCACGCCGTCTTCTACCAAGCGTTCGCCGACGAGGCCGAGGTGTCGCTGCGCGGACGGGGGCAGCGGGACACGCTGGCGCGGCTGCGCGAGGAGCAGCCGAACCTCCGGGCGGCTCTGTCGTGGCTCGTTGCCAGCCCGGACCGGGTCGAGGGGGCGTTGCAGCTCGCCGGGGCCCTCGGGTGGTTCTGGCACCTCGGCCGGCACGTCGAGGGCCGCGAGGTGCTCCGCCGGGTCGTCGCGACCCACGGCGGTTCCCCGCTGGCCCGGGCGCGGGCGCTGCAGGCGGTGTCGCTGGTGGAGCGCCCTCGAGCCTGCCTGGTGCATCCCAGCCCCCGCTGCGCGGAGACGGCGCGGGAGAGCCTCGCGTTGTTCACCGCGCACGCCGACGTACGCCGGGCCGCCGTGTCGCGGGTGCTGCTGGCGGTCGAGGGTGTCAACGGGTCCCGCCGGGAGGAGTCCGAGCGCCTGCTCGCCGAGGCCGAGGAGCAGTTCACGGTCGACGACGACCCGTGGGGGCACGCCGTCATCGCGTTCGTCCGGATGGAGACGTTCCTCAAGAGCGGTGACGAGGCCCGGGCGCTGGCGACCGGCCGGGCCGCGGCGGCCGCCTTTCGCCGGCTGGACGACCCGTGGGGACTCTCCGCGGTGCTCTACCACATGGGCTGGGGCCTGCGGCAGTTCGGCCGGTACGCCGAGGCGGTCCCGGTCCTGGAGGAGGCCATCACCGTGGCCACCTCCGCCGGGCTGTACAACACGGTCCAGTGGGCGCTCGCCGACCTGGGCATCGCCCTGCTGCACCTGGGCCAGGTGGAAGCTGCCCGCGAGAGCTTCGAGCGCGCCGGAGCGGCATCGGACGAGATCGGTGACGGTGCCGGCGAGGTCCTCGCGACGTACGGTCGGGCGGTCCTCGCGCGGGTAGCGGGTGACTGGCCGCAGGCCCGCGAGCTGTTCGGCCGGGCGCTGACCGGCTTCGAGGGCCTCGGCACCCCGGTGACGGTCGGGCTCGCCCTGGTCGGGCTGGCGCGCTGCGACGAGCACGACGGGCTGTCCGCGTCCGCGCGCGACCGGTACGAGGAGGGGCTGCGGCTGGGTGAGTCGGCTGGGGAGCCAGCACTGACCGCCAGCGCCCTGGAGGGTCTGGCGCGGCTGGCCGTCGGTGACGGCGACCGCACCGGCGCGCAGGCCCTGCTGGGCAGGGCGAGGGCCGTACGGGAGAGATCGGGGCGACCCGCCGCCCCCCACGAGCGTGCCGAGCTGGCGAGCCTCGAAGCCCGCGCCTAGCGCCGTCGGAGCCGCTCAGCCGAGGACAACCCCCGGGAAACCGCAGTCCTCCAGCGCGGTCAGCACGTCGGCGTCGACGACCGTCCCGCGCAGCTCCACCACGGCGCGGCTGGCGTCCGCAACGACCAGGCTGACTCCCGGGACGTCCCGGAGCCGGGCCGTGACGGACCGTACGCAGTGCCGGCAGGTCATCGCCGGGACCGAGACCTCGAGTGTGCGCATCGCTCCTGCTCCGGGCCGTTTCCGACTCTGGCTCACCCACGGTGCCTCGGCACTCTGTCCGTCCCCTGTCCGCGGACATGGCGGTGGATCCGCCGGCATGTTCTCGCCAGGTCGCACCACGTCTCGGCGCGCCGCACCGGTGTCGGGCGCCCGTTGCGCGACCGTGGCCGCATGCGCGCCGCGATCGTCGACCCCGACCCGTCCGCCGTTCCCGTCCGGGTCGGTGACTGGCCCGATCCGGACGTGCCGCCGGGCTGGGCCCTCGTCCGGGTGGCCCGGGCCGGGCTGAACCGCAACGACGCGATGTGGCTGGACGAGCGTCACGAGCTGCCGCACCCGTCGGTGATCGGCTCCGACGCGGCCGGCACCGTCGCCGCGGTCGGAGCCGGGGTCACCGGCACCGGCGTCGGCGACGAGGTGCTGGTGCTGCCGTCGTTGTGGTGGGGCGACCGTGACGACTCCCCCGGCGACGGGTTCCAGGTCCTGGGCTTCCCGACCCAGGGCACCCACGCCGAGCTGGTCGTGGTCCCCGCGGAGAACGTCTTCCCGCGCCCGGCCAGGCTGAGCGTCGACGATGCTGCGGCCCTGCCGCTCGCCGGGGTGACCGCGTGGCGTGGGCTGGTCACCCGCGGCGGGCTCACGGCCGGCGAGACGGTCGTCGTGACCGCCGCGTCGGCGGGGGTCGGCACGTTCGCCGTGCAGATCGCGGCGGCCCTCGGCGCGCGGGTGGTTGCCGTGTCCTCCAGCCAGGCGAAGCTCGACGCCGCCGCCCGTCTCGGTGCCGCGGCCGGAGTGCTGCGCACCTCGGCCCGCTATGCCGAC
>DASVBQ010000320.1:0-6145 GCA_036375795.1 Actinomycetes bacterium | reverse complement strand
GCGCCCCGCGGCGCTCGACGTCGCACCCGACGCCCCGGTCGTGGTGCTGATCCCGGTCCACGACGAGGAGCAGGCCGTCGGCGACGTCGTCTCCCGGGTGCCCGCAACCTGCCCCGGACGCCCCGTCGAGGTGCTGGTCGTCGACGACGGCTCGACCGACCGGTCTGCCGGGCTCGCAGCCGCAGCCGGTGCCCGGATCGTCGCGCATCCGCGCAACCTCGGCCTCGGCGCGGCCGTGCGGCGCGGCCTGGCGGAGGCCAGCGCCCTCTCCCCCGCCGCCGTCGTCTACCTCGACGCCGACGGCGAGTACTTCCCCGAGGACATCGCGCGCGTCGTGGCTCCGGTCCTCGACGGGTCGGCCGACTACGTCGTGGGCTCACGGTTCGCCGGAGACATCCGGCGGATGCTGCCGCACCGCCGGGTCGGCAACCGGCTGCTCACCCACTGGGTGCGCTGGATGACGCGGCGGGCCGAGCTCAGTGACGGGCAGAGCGGCTTCCGGGCGTTCTCCGCGGCGGCGGCCGCCGACGGCGAGGTCGTCCACGACTACAACTACGCGCAGGTGCTCACGCTCGACCTGCTGGCGAAGGGCTACCGGTACGCCGAGGTCCCGATCAGCTACCGGTTCCGCGAGTCGGGCCGGAGCTTCGTCCGGCTCGGGCGCTACCTGCGCCGGGTCCTCCCGGCCGTGCACCGCGAGCTGAACAGCCCCTCGATCGCTCAGTCCTCGACGACGTGGGACGCGAACCGGTCCCGAGCTGCCGCCCACGCTGTCTCGTCCCGGGAACCGTCCGGGCGCAGCGCGCTCACCGCGTCGTAGGCCATCGCCAGCGCGTGATGGGTGTTGTCGTGAGCGAACAGCCCCAGCCGGCCGAACGTCGTCACCCGGGGCAACGACCCGACCCAGGCGTCCAGACCGGCCAGGTGGGCCTCGTAGCCGGGCTCGTAGACCGGATACACGAAGGGCAGCCGGCGCACATGGACCCCCGCCCGATGCACGGGCGGAAGCCCCGTGATCCGCAGCGCCTCGTCCACCAGGTCCGCCAGTGCGCCGTCGGCGGCCGACCAGACCGCGTCGCCGACCGCACAGGGCACCTCCGCGCACAGCACGCTGCGGTCGGCCGGGTCGTCGGCGCTGACCCGGTAGTTCGCCGGCTCCGACAGCCGGGTCACCGGGGTCTCCGGACCGGGCAGGTAGTGCGCGTCATAGGGCGACCACCGGCCGCCCGCGTGCACCACGTAGACCAGCACCATCGCCCGGAACCGCAGTCGTGCGGCGGCCGCGAGCACGCGGTCCTCCGGAGCCGGGGCGCAGAGCCGGGCCAGGACCGGGAGCGGCACGGTCGAGAACGCGTGCGCGGCCGCGACGACCTCGCCACCCGCGGTCACCACCGCCACCCCGTCCGGACGGTGGCGGACCTCGGCGACCTCGGCGCCCGGCCGCAGCGACGCCCCTGCGGTCGCCGCCGCCTCGGCCAGCGCGTCGACGATCTGGCCGAAGCCGCGCCGCGGGTAGTGGAACACCCGGCCCTGACCGGAGCGCGCCGAGCGGTCCAGCCGCAGCACCCGGGCGGCGACCTTCCACGGTGTGTCCGCGGTGACCCGCTTGGCGGCCTGGTCGGCGGAGATCCGCTCGCCGGGCAGGCCCCACAGCTTCTCGGCGTACGGCGCGTACATCTCGCCGTACAGCGTCGGTCCGAGCCCCCTGCGCAGGCTGGCGGCGAAGGAGGGCTGCTCCCCCCGGCGCAGCGGCGCGGTGACCGCCTCGGCGCCGACGCGGGCGATGGTCGCCGGCGGCAGCGCGCGCAGCAGCTCTCCCGGCCGCAGCGGGAACCCGACCCACCGACCGGCCACCCGCAGCCGTCCGTTGCGCGGCCGGGTCTGCAGGTCCTCGCCGAGCAGGGACCGGAGGTCGGCCATCAGGCCCGGAGGTGTCGCCGGGTGCAGCCGGTGGCTGCCGTGGTCGACGCGGACACCGGCCACCTCGAACGACCCGGCGAGCCCCCCGAACCGGTCGGCCCGCTCGAGCACCGTCACCGGGTGGCCCCGGCGCGCGGCCTGCCACGCGGCAGCGAGGCCGGCCGGCCCGGAGCCGAGGACCACGACGGGAGCGCCCACGGGTGGCGACGGTATCCCCCAGCGATCGGCGCACTCCCGCCGGCGGCTCAGCCCGCCTCGGCCTCGTCGGTCCAGACCAGCGGGCAGCGCCGGGCACCGGGGGCCACGTGGACGAACCAGCGTTCCGGCCCGGCGCCCAGGGGGCTGATGGAGTGTCCGGCGCACGGCACCACGCCGTACCGGTCGACCAGCGGGCAGGTTCCTGCCCACGTGGGGCCGCTGCAGTGCCCGACCACCTCACGCGTCCGGCTGTCGAAGATGTCGACACGGTTCTCGCGCATCGTGCTCACCTCGCCGCAGTCCTGACGCGCCGGCTCTCCCCCCAACTGTCCGACCCGCGCGGCCCGCACCCCATGGTCCGAGGACCTTCCGGCCGGGGTCTTCGGTCCGTCGCTCAGCCGCTGACCGTGCGCACGTACCTCGCCAGGTCCCGGCTGAACGTCTCCGGCGTCACCCCGAGCAGGTCGCGGAAGACCCGCTCCTGACGGTCGAGCGTCTCGATCTCGCGAGCCGTGCGGCCCAGGCGGCCGTAGAGCCGGCGCAGCGTGTCCTCGCCGTAGCGGTCGGCGACGTAGGCACACGCGAGGAAACCCGCGAGGTAGTGGGCCGGCACGTCGCCCTGGTAGAAGTCGTACGTCGGAAGGTCCACCGAGCCGGCCCGCACCTCGCGGACCAGCGCCCGCGGCAGGTCGACCTCGAACGGTCGCAGGTAGCGGTAGGCGGTGTACTCCGCGGCACCCTCCGACAGCCAGGTGGGCGCGCCGTTCCACGTCCGGGACTGCGTCGCAACGTGCGTCACCTCATGGGTCAGCAGGTCCGAGTTGCCGGTGTCGGCCGGGTCGAAGTACCGCGGGTTGAGGATGACCCGGCTGCGGGCGCCGTTGCGGGCGTCCTCGATGCGCGCGGCGGGCGGAGACCAGCCGGGGACGACGTCGTAGGCCGGGACGGCGATGGCCGCGACGTGTTCCGACGACTGGAGCGCGGTGCGGAAGTACGTCTCGACCAGCTGCTGGTCGCGCACCGCGACCAGCACGACCCGGCGCCGCCACCCGTCCGGCCACATCGCACCGACGCGCCGCACCGCCCGGTCCGCCACCCGCACGAGGCTGCGCACCCGGTCACGGTCCTGCGCGTCGGCGACCACCAGCACGCGCCGGCCCTCCCGCACCACCACCGCCCTGCGGTCCCACGGGTCGGCGTGCCCGGTCTCCGGCAGGTCCGCGTCGGCGTCGGTGTCGCTCGCGACGACCCATCGCCTCCCGCGCTGCACGAACGTCAGCGCCTGGGGGCGCGCGACCGGTGCCACGTCGAACCCGTCGATCGCGTAGTGCAGCAGGACCGCGGGGAGGTGGTAGGGCCGGTCGTACTCCGACGCGAGATCGGGCCGGTCGTAGTCCCGGCCGATGAGCTCGTACTCCCACGAGGCAAAGTCGACCTGCTCGAGGTTGTCGAAGAGCTGTTCCTGGGCGGCGAGGAACTCGCGGTCGGTGGCGTCGACGTCGGCGAGGAAGGCGGCGCGGTCCCGCTCGAGCACCGCGGCCGCACGCCGGTCCAGGACGCCGCGGATGGCGTCGTCGCGGGTCTCGACGTCGACGTCCGCCGGACGGCTCGCGGACCTGCCGTCGTCCCGACCCGGCGACCCGCCGTCGGCGGCGAGCCACAGCCCGGTGCCGGCCAGCGCGACAGCGAGCAGCGCGACGATGGCGAGCAGGACCTGGGTCCGTCCTCTGCCCACGTCTCCCCGATCTCGAGAGCACCGCCGAAGCGGCGATGCTAACCGTCCCCTACGGTGACGCCGTGGCGGCCGACCGAGAGCTCGTCGAGCAGGTGCGCCGCGGCCTGGCCGAGGCGGCCGACCCGGCCAGGGCGCCCGCGATGCAGGCGTACATGAAGTCGACGATGCCCTTCCACGGCGTGGCGGCACCCCAGGCGCGGCGCGTCTTCCGGGCCGCCTTCGACGCGCACCCGCTCGCCGACCGCAGGGCCTGGCAGGACACCGTGACGTCGCTCTGGGACGAGGCCGGCCACCGCGAGGAGCGGTACGCCGCCATCGCGCTGGCCCGGCACCCGCGCTACCGCGCCCACCGCGACGCGAGGCTGCTGCCCCTGTGGGCGCACCTGGTCACCACCGGGGCCTGGTGGGACCTGGTCGACGACGTGGCGGCCCACCTGGTCGGGCCGCTGCTGCTCACCGAGCACGCCGCCGCCGAGCCGGTGGTCCGCGGCTGGGCGACCGACTCGGACAGGTGGCTGCGCCGTGCTGCAGTCATCTGCCAGCTCGCAGCCAAGGAGCGGACCGACCTGGACCTGCTGACCGTGGCCGTCGACGCCAACCTCGACGACCCGGACTTCTTCCTCCGCAAGGCGATCGGCTGGGCGCTGCGGCAGTACGCGTACGCGGACCCGGACTGGGTGCGTCGGTTCGTCGCGGCACGGTCCGACCGGCTCAGCGGCCTCTCCCGCCGCGAGGCCCTCAAGCACCTGGGGGCGGCATGACCGCCGCCGAGCAGTGGGCCGCCGAGCTCGAGGCCTGGCGCATCGACCCGGAGATCCTCGCCGCGGCGGCCCCGGAGTCGCCGTACGGTTTCCCTCCTGAGCTCTTCGCGGTCCGGGACGACGCCGACGAGTCACCGCTGATCGACGTCGCCCGCACGGCGCTCCGGCGGGGCGGGACGGTCCTCGACGTGGGCGCCGGCGCGGGCGCCGGCAGCCTCGGGCTCGCCGACTCGGTCGGACACCTGCACGCTGTCGACCCGCAGACCTCGATGCTGCAGGCCCTGGAGGAGGCCGCCAGGGACCGAGGGATCCCCGTGACGACGTACGAGGGACGCTGGCCCGACGTCGCCGACCAGGTGCCGGTGTGTGACGTGGTGGTCTGCGCCCACGTCGTCTACAACGTGCCCGCCCTCGTCCCGTTCGCCATGGCGCTGACCCGCCACGCACGGGCCCTGGTCGCGGTGGAGCTGCTCGGGACGCACCCGTGGCTGCGCCTCAAGCCGATGTGGGAGACCGTCCACCAGCAGCCGCGACCCAGCGGGCCGACCGCGGAGCTTGCGCTCGCCGCCCTGCGGGAGGCCGGTCTCGACCCCGCGGTCCGTGAGGTGGTCCGCGACCCGCAGGTGCGCACCGGTGCGCTGCAGGAGGCATGGGTGGACTTCACCAGGCGCCAGCTCTGCCTGCCGCCCGACCGGCGAGCGGAGGTCGAGGAGCTGATGCGCCGCAACCCGCCGAGGCCGCGCCGGTCCGTCGTGCTGTCCTGGCCCGGGTCCGGCACCTGACCGGTCCGTCCTGCTGCTACCTGTGGCCGGGCAGCAGCGAGCCCCGCGCTCGGCCGCCCGGGGGCAGGACGGCCGTGCGCGGGGCTCGGGTGCCGCGTCGCCGTTGGCTACGGCTTGCGGGGCTCGGCGTTGCTGGAGCCGGCGGTGGACGCGCCGCCGCTGGCCTCGTCGCCCGTGGTCGCGTCGTCCTCGTCCTCGTCCTCGGTGGCCGTGGCCGTCGTGGTCGGCGTGGGTGTCGCGGCGGCGGTCACCTCGTCCTCGCCGGGACGGCTCTTGCCGCCGGAGGCCAGGTCGGAGATCGCCGCGCCCTTCTCGGCGCCGGTGAGGGTGGTGGTCGTGGCCAGCCCGGACACGGCCTTGCCGTGGGCGTTGGCCTCCGTCGTCGCGGTGGCCTCGGCCGTGGCCTCGGCCGTGGCCTCGGCCTGCTTCGCCTCGGCCGCGGCCTTGGCCTCGACGCTCGAGCCGCGGGTCGCGGTGGCCTCGGCGGCCTGGTCGGCCGGGCCGGGCACGGTCACGCCGACCGTGCCGAGCGCGTCGCGGGCGACCTGCTGGGCGGCACCGGGCAGGGTGCCGGTGGCGGCGACGGCGTACCCGCCGCCCACGAGCGACATGGCGCTCAGGGCAGCGGCGGCGGCGAGCTTGGCGGTGGTGCGGGACTGCATTCGTCTCCTCGGGTGATCTGCAGGGGAGCACATCGCGAGGCGGAAGGCGTCCAGCGCTTCCGCCTCCCCCGGCACCGGTCGCTCGGC
>DASVBQ010000316.1:0-3481 GCA_036375795.1 Actinomycetes bacterium | reverse complement strand
CGTCGATCTGGCCGGGGTGCAGCACCCACTTGCCGTCGAAGCCCAGCGCGGCGGAGCGCCCGGCGACCCGGCGGAACCCGTCGACGTCCTTGATCTGCAGGTAGGGCCCGTCGATCGCCTGCAGGTCGTACGTGCGAGCCGCCATCAGGATGCGCATGAGGATGTAGTGGTAGGCGTCACCGACGTCGTAACCGGGCGGCTGCTCCCCGACCACCAGCGACTTCATGTTGATCGACGCCATGAAGTCGGCCGGGCCGAAGATGATCGTCTCCACCCGCGGCGAGGCACCCGCGATGGCGTCCACCTCGACCAGACCCTTGGCGTTCTCGATCTGCGCCTCGATGCCGATGCGGCCGACCTCCAGCCCGAGCGTCTTCTCCAGCTGGGTCAGGAGCAGGTCGAGGGCCACCACCTGCTCGCCCGTCTGGACCTTCGGCAGCATGACGCAGTCGAGGTTGGCCCCTGCGCCCTCGACGACGGCGATCACGTCGCCGTAGGTCCACTGCGTGGTCCAGTCATTGACCCGCACGACCCGCGTCTTCCCCGCCCAGTCGCCCTCGTTCAGCGCCGCGACGATGTTGCCGCGGGCGTCCACCTTCGCCAGCGGCGAGACCGAGTCCTCGAGGTCGAGGAAGACCTGGTCCGCCGGCAGACCCTGCGCCTTGCCCAGCATCTTCGGGTTGCTTCCCGGCACTGCGAGGCAGGACCGGCGCGCGCGTAGGGCGGGAGTCTCACTCATGGCGGGTCAGGTTAGGCGACCGCCTACTCGGCCGGGATCGCGGGCTCCACGTCAGGTGGCCGCGCGGACACGACGATGCCGAGGCCGACCAGGAGCAGCAGTGCTGCAGGCAGGGCTGCCAGCGGCGGCACCTGGCCCAGCCACGCGGCCGCGATCAGCGCCGCGCCGGGCACCTCGAGGAGCAGCACCAGCGAGACGACGGTCGGGCTGGTGGTGCGCAGGACGACGTTGAACAGCGAGTGGCCGAGCAGCTGCGCCCCGGCGGCCAGGGCGGCGAGCTTGAGCCAGGTCTCTTCGTCGTACCCCCACACCTGCACGCCGCCGGCCAGGCACGCCGCGAGCAGGACGACCGCCGCCGTCGAGTAGCAGATCGCGGTGTACGACGTGGTGCTCACCGTTCGGCGCACCTCCCCGCCCGCCACCGTGTACAGGGCGGCGAACAGCCCGCCGAGCAATGCGAGCAGGTCGCCGACGAGCGCGCGCGGCTCCAGCGAGAAGTCGACTCCTGTCAGCACCACCACGGCGACGAGCGAGATGCCGATGCCCACCCAGGTGCGGCGGGGGACGTGGTGTCCCGTTGCGCGAGCGATCAGCGCCACGAAGACCGGCTGCGTGCACACGATCGCGGTCGCCGACGCAACGGAGGTGTAGCGCAGGCTGGGCACCCAGGTGGCGAAGTGCGCCGCCAGCAGGACACCCGCACCGAGGGCCCACTGCCGTTCCCGCCGCGTCAGCCCCCGCAGCTCGTCGCGCCGCGCGGACATCGCGAAGGGCGCGATGGCCGCGATGCCCAACACGTTGCGCCACAACGCGACGGCCATCGCCGGGGCGGCGATCGCCGCCATCAGGGGTCCGGAGGTCGACACCGCCGCGATCGCGACGGCCATCAGTACGACGTCGCCGCGTGGCGGGCGAGCCACAACGCCCGGCCGGTCTGCGGTGACCCCGTCGCCGGACATCGCGCCATTGTGTCCCGCCGCGGCGGCGTCTCAGTCGGCGAGGAGCGGCTCGGCGTGTGGGACGCTCAGGACGTGACAGGAGACCGCGACGCCGCGCTGGCCCGGGCGCTGGTCGAGGAGACCTGCCGCAAGACCGCCCTGCTCTGGCTTCGCCCGGCGGGGGCCGACCGCGCCGTCGCGGTGTGGCACGTGTTCACCGGTGGCGCGGTCCATGTCGTCGGTGGCGGGCGCGAGCAGGTGCTGCCGGACGTCGCAGACGGCGACGAGGTGGAGGTGACAGTCGCCAGCAAGGACACCGGGGGGCGGCTGCTCACCTTCGTCGCCACGGTTACGACGGTGCGCCCGGACGACGAGTCCTGGGACCCGGTCGTCGCCGACCTGCACGCGAAGCGCCTGAACCCACCGGACGGCGAGGCGCAGCCGGCACGCTGGGCGGCGGAGTCCCGCGTCCTGCGTCTCGAGCCCACCGGACGGGTCATCGAGCAACCGGGGCACCTCTCCCACCGGTCGCACGCGGCCGAGCCGGTCGGCTCGCCGGCGACGACGCGCGGGCCGCTCCCCTTCGTGATCGGGCGTCGAGCCCGCCGCCGCCGCTAGCCTGGCTTCTCGTGAGTGGCGCGCAGACACGGGTCTTCATCGCGCGCCTGGCCGGCACCCCGCTGTTCGACCCGATGGGCGACCAGGTCGGCCGGGTGCGCGACGTCGTCGTGACCCTGCGCGCCGGCCGCGAGGAACCCCGCGTCCTGGGCCTGGTCATCGAAGTGCCCGGCCGCCGCCGCATCTTCCTGCCGATGACGCGGGTCACCTCGATCGACGCCGGACAGGTCATCACCACCGGTCTGGTCAACATGCGCCGCTTCCAGCAGCGGCCGACCGAGACGCTCGTGCTCGGCGAGATGCTCGACCGGACGGTGACCCTGGCCGAGGACGGCTCGCGGGTCGTCGTCGAGGACGTCGCGATGGAGCAGCAGCGCACCCGCGACTGGGAGGTCACCCGCGTCTTCGTCCGGCGCCCGGGCAAGGGCCTGCGCCGCCGCGGCGAGGCGTTCACCGTGGAGTGGCGCGACGTCCTCGGGTTCAACATCGACGAGGAGGGGCAGGGGGCGGCGAACCTGCTCGCCACGTTCGAGAAGCTCAACGTCGCCGACCTCGCGACCGTTCTGCACGAGTTGAGCGCCAAGCGCCGCCTCGAGGTCGCCGCGGCGCTGGACGACGAGACCCTTGCCGACGTGCTCGAGGAGCTCCCCGAGGACGACCAGGTCGAGATCCTGGGGAAGCTCGAGGAGGAGCGGGCCGCCGACGTCCTCGAGGCGATGCAGCCGGACGACGCGGCGGACCTGCTGTCCGAGCTGCCCCAGGCCGACGCGGAGAAGCTGCTCGAGCTGATGGAGCCGGACGAGGCGGCGCCGCTACGCCGCCTGCTCACCTACTCCGACGACACCGCCGGCGGCATGATGACGACCGACCCGGTCGTGCTGCCTCCGGACGCGACCGTCGCCGAGGCTCTGGCGCGGGTCCGCCAGCCCGAGCTCTCACCCGCGCTGGCCGCGCAGGTCTACGTCTGCCGGCCGCCGATGGAGACCCCCACCGGCCGCTTCCTCGGCATCGCCCACATCCAGCGGCTGCTGCGCGAACCCCCGTCGGCACTCGTCAGCGGCGTGGTCGACACGGGGATCGAGCCGCTGTGCACCGACGTCCCGCTGGCGGCCATCACCCACCACCTCGCGACGTACAACCTGGTGGCGGTGCCGGTCGTCGACGAGGACGACCACCTGCTCGGCGC
>DASVBQ010000311.1:0-4741 GCA_036375795.1 Actinomycetes bacterium | reverse complement strand
GATCTCGTCCAGCACGTCCTGGCAGAGGGCCTCGACGATCTCCTCGTGGCTGGCGAAGTAGCGGTACAACGCCGGCGCCGTCATCCCCATCTCGCGGGCGATCGCGCGCAGCGTCAGCGCGTCCGGACCCTGGTCGACGAGCAGCGACCGGGCGGTGCGCCGGATCTCGCGCACCGTCGCGTCGCGGACCCGCTCGCGGCGGGTCGGAGCCGCCTCGGCACCAGACATGCGAACCCCCTTGACATCGGTGAACACCGTAAGCATAGTAAACGGCAATCACTGCGACAACCACCGTTCACATGCTACGGGAGCCTCCGATGTTCGAGCGACTGGGACACGTGACCTACCACCGCCGGCGCTGGGTGCTCACGCTCGCCGGCCTGTTCCTCCTGGTGGGCGCCGGATGGGGGACCGGAGTGTTCGCCTCGATGGTCTCCAGCGGGTTCGAGGACCCGGGCAGCGAGTCGGCCGCAGCGCTCGAGCGCGTCCAGGACAGCGTGGGCCGCGACGAGGCCGACGTGGTCGTGCTCTACGACACCGGCGACCGCGGCGTCGGCGACGCCGGCGTCCGTCAGGCCGTCGAGCGCCACCTGGCGAGCCTGCCCGACGACCTCGTGGACCGGGTGACCACCACCTGGTCGGCGGGCCCGCGCGGCGCCGCGCTGGTCTCGGCGGACGGCACCGCGACGTACGCCGTGGTGCACCTCGCCGCGGACACCGAGGACGGCCGGATGGAGGCGTACGACGCGCTGGAACCACGCCTGCGCGAGGCACCGGCCGGGCTGGACGTGAGCATCGGCGGCAACGAGGCCATCGCCAGCGACATCACCACCCAGGTCAGCGAGGACATCGCCAAGGCCGAGCAGCTCTCGCTCCCGATCGTGCTGGTCCTGCTGGTCGTCGTCTTCGGCGGGCTCACCGCGGCCAGCCTCCCGCTGGCCGTCGGCGGGCTGGCGATCCTCGGCTCGTTCACGATGCTGCGGCTGCTGTCGCTGGCCACCGACGTCTCGATCTTCGCGGTCAACATCGTGACGATGTTGGGCCTCGGGCTGGCGATCGACTACGGGTTGTTCGTCGTGAGCCGGTTCCGCGAGGAGCTGCACGCCGGAGCCACGACCGAGCAGGCCCTGGTGCGGACGATGACGACGGCCGGGCGGACGGTTGCCTTCTCCGGTGTCACCGTGGCCATCGCGCTCGCCTCGCTGCTGCTGTTCCCGCAGGTGTTCCTGCGCTCGATGGGCTTCGGCGGCATGGCGGCCGTGCTCGTCGCGATGGTGGGCGCGCTCACCGTGCTGCCGGCGCTGCTCGCGGTGCTCGGGCACCGGGTCGACTCGCTGCGCATCCCGTTCCTCCGCCGTCGTGCCCGGACGAGGGAGCCGGCCCGCAACGCGTGGTACCGCCTGGCCCACTCGGTCATGCGCCGCCCGGTCGCCTACGTCGCGGTGATCGTTCCGCTGCTCCTCGTCGCCGGCCTGCCGTTCCTGCGGGTGGAGTTCGGTGGTGTCGACCACCGGGCGCTCCCGGACGGCACCGAGAGCCGGCTGGTGGCCGAGACGCTGCTCACCGACTTCCCGGGCGGCGGGACGACCACGATCGACCCCGTCGTCACCTTCGCCGACGGCTCGGTGGACGCGGCCGACCGCGCTGCCGTCGAGGGCTTCGCCGACGAGGTACTGGCGCTGCCCGACGTCGTGTCGGTCGACATGGCAGGGGAGGGCGACGGGTCGGTGCTGCTCAGCGTGCGGCACTCGAACGAGGGCATCTCGGCCCCGGCGCGTGACCTGGTGGAGGAGATCCGTGACCTGCCCGAGCCGGAGGGCGCCGAGGTGCTGGTCGGTGGTCGGGCGGCCGAGCTGCAGGACCTGCTGTCCAGCCTGGGGTCCACGCTGCCCTGGATGGGGCTGTTCGTGGTGGGCGTGACGCTGGTCCTGCTGTTCCTGGCCTTCGGCTCGGTCGTCCTGCCGGTGAAGGCAGTCGCGATGAACGTCCTGTCGCTGTCCGCGTCGTTCGGCGCCCTGGTGTGGATCTTCCAGGACGGGCACCTGTCGTCCTGGCTCGGCTTCACGTCCACCGGCGCCATCGAGGCCACCCAGCCGATCCTGATGCTGGCGCTCGCCTTCGGGCTGTCGATGGACTACGAGGTCTTCCTGCTGTCGCGGGTGCGGGAGGAATGGGACCGCACGGGCGACAACACCACCGCGGTCGCCGCCGGCCTGCAGCGGACCGGCCGGATCATCACCAGCGCGGCGCTGCTGCTCGTCGTGGTGATCGGAGCCTTCTCGACCTCCGGGATCGTGTTCATCAAGATGATCGGCATCGGCATGATCATCGCGATCCTGGTCGACGCCACGATCGTCCGGGCCCTCCTGGTGCCCGCGACGATGCGCCTCCTCGGGCACTGGAACTGGTGGGCGCCCGGCCCGCTCGCCCGGTTCTGGGCGCGGCACGGCATCCGCGAGAGCGACCACGTCGTCGAGCTGCCCGCCCCCCAGCCCGCCCGGGAGCACGAGCCCGCGGTCTGACCGTCTCCTCCGGCCGGGCTGGGACACTGGGTCGGTGAACGCCCCCCGCGACGTCGTGATCCTCGGGTCGACCGGCTCGATCGGCACCCAGGCGATCGACATCGTCCGGCACGCACCGGACCGGTTCCGGGTGGTGGGGCTGGCGGCCGGCGGCGGCAACGTGGACCTGCTGGCCCGGCAGGCCCTCGAGCTCGGCGTCGAGGTCGTCGCGGTCGCCCGGGCCAGCGCGGCGCAGGACCTGCAGCTCGCGTTCTACGCGGCGGCCAAGGCCGGCGGCTACAGCGCGGGCGAGCACCCGGTGCCGCGCATCCTGGCCGGTCCGGACGCCGCGACCGAGCTCGCCGGCTGGCCCTGCGACACGGTCCTCAACGGGATGACCGGCTCGATCGGCCTCGCGCCGACCCTGGCCGCGCTGCGGGCCGGGCGCACGCTGGCGCTGGCGAACAAGGAGTCGCTGGTCGCCGGCGGTCCGCTGGTCCGTGCCGCCGTCTCACGCCCCGACCAGATCGTGCCCGTCGACTCCGAGCACTCGGCGCTGGCCCAGTGCCTGCGGGGCGGGCGAGCCGACGAGGTGAAGCGGCTCGTCCTCACGGCAAGCGGCGGCCCGTTCCGCGGGCGGGCCCGCGACTCGCTCGCCGACGTGACGCCCGACGAGGCCCTCGCGCACCCGACCTGGGACATGGGCCCGGTCGTCACCGTGAACTCGGCCACGCTGGTGAACAAGGGGCTGGAGGTCATCGAGGCGCACCTGCTCTTCGAGCTGCCCTACGAGCGCATCGACGTCGTCGTGCACCCGCAGTCGGTCGTCCACTCGATGGTGGAGTTCACCGACGGCTCGACGCTGGCCCAGGCCAGCCCACCGGACATGCGGCTGCCCATCGCGCTCGGCCTCGGCTGGCCGGACCGCGTCCCCGGGGCCGCGCCCGGCTGCGACTGGAGCCGGCCCAGCACCTGGGAGTTCCTGCCGCTGGACGACGAGGCGTTCCCGGCCGTACGCCTCGCCCGCTCTGCCGGGCTCGCCGGCGGCACCGCCCCCGCGGTCTACAACGCGGCGAACGAGGTCTGCGTCGAGGCGTTCCTGGCGGGCCGGCTGCGGTTCACCGGTATCGTGGACACGCTGGCGCGCGTGCTCGAGGACCACGAGCCCGGGAACCTGGAAGACGTCGAGGACGTCCTGCGTGCCGAGACCTGGGCGCGCCGACGCGCCACCGAGCTGACCGAGGAGACCGCCGTTTCATGAGCTTCTGGATCGGCGTGCTCATCTTCGCCGTCGGCATCCTGGTGTCCGTCCTGCTGCACGAGGCCGGGCACCTGCTGACCGCGAAGCGGTTCGGGATGAAGGCCACGCAGTACTTCGCCGGGTTCGGCCCGACGGTGTTCTCCTTCCGGCGAGGCGAGACGGAGTACGGCCTCAAGGCGGTGCCGGCCGGCGGCTTCGTGAAGATCGTCGGGATGACGCCGCTCGAGCCGGTCGAGCCGGCAGACGCGCCGCGGGCGTTCTGGCGCTTCCCGCTGTGGCAGCGCACGGTCGTCCTCGTCGCCGGGTCGGTCACCCACTTCGGCCTGGCGCTGGTGGTCTTCTACCTCGCCGCCGTCACCACCGGCCTGCCCAACCCGGCCGCCCAGTCCTTCGAGGCGCTCGAGGCGAAACCGGTCATCGGCGACGTCAGCGAGTGCATCGTCACCGACTTCGACACGACCGCCGACGGCGCCCTGCGCGCGTGCCGCGACAGCGACCCGGTGTCGCCGGCGAAGGCGGCCGGACTGCGCACCGGCGACCGGGTGACCGACGTCGGCGGCACCACCATCACGACCTACGGCGACCTCGTCCGCACCATCCGCGCGACGCCGCCGGGGCCGGTCGAGGTCACCTATGTGCGCGACGGGGAGACCCGCACCACAACTGCCGACCTCGTCGCGACGCAGCGACCGGCCCTCGACGACGCCTCCGGCACCGGCGAGCTGCAGACCGTCTCGTCGATCGGGATCACGGTGCAGGCGCCCGAGCTGATCCTGGACTACGGCCCGGCCTCGGCCGTGGGGGGTTCCGCCTCCTTCCTGGGCGAGAGCGTGCAGCAGACGTTCCGGGCAGTCGCCGCCTTCCCGTCCAAGATCCCCAAGCTGTTCGACGCGATCAGCGGTGAGGAGCGCGATGCCGAGACGCCGATCAGCGTGGTCGGCGCCAGCCGGATCGGCGGCGAGGCGGTCGAGCTCGGCGC
>DASVBQ010000307.1:0-5165 GCA_036375795.1 Actinomycetes bacterium | reverse complement strand
CAGTGCGTCCAGCGTGTAGAGCTGCTCCCAGGTCAGGATCCGCTCGCCGTCGGGAACAGCGTCCGGCAGTACGCGGGGGTGGGCCCCGGTCGCCACCAGCACCGCGTCGGCCTCGACCGACTCGACGGCGCCGTCCGCGAGCTCGGCCACGACCCGCGACGGTCCGTCCAGGCGGCCGCCACCGGACAGCACCCGGACCCCCTCGCGCTCCAGCCGCGCGGCAACGTCGTCGGACTGGGCGCTCGCCAGCGCCGTGACCCGGGCGTTCACCCGGCCCAGGTCGACGCCCACCCGGTCCCCGGGCGGCTCGCCGCCCTCACCGCCGGAACCGAGCCGCACGCCGAGCTCACCGGACTCGGCCGTGTCGGTCATGACCTCCGCCGTGGCGATCAGCGTCTTGGACGGCACGGCGTCGGTGCGGACCGCCGAGCCGCCGACGCCGTCCCGCTCGACCACGGTCACCTCGGCCCCGAGCTGGGCCGCCACCAGGGCCGCCTCGTAGCCGCCCGGGCCGCCGCCGATGATCGCGATGCGTGTCACGCGCGTCATTGTTCCCCACCGCCCTCGCCCCCCTACGCTTCGGTGCCATGGCGCTCTACGCCGCCTACGGCAGCAACCTGGACCCCGCACAGATGCTGCTGCGGGCGCCTCACTCCCCGCTGCGCGGCACCGGCTGGCTGACCGGCTGGCGGCTGACGTTCGGCGGCGAGGACCACGGCTGGGAGGGCCCGCTGGCGACCGTGGTCGAGGACCCCGGCCACCAGGTGTTCGTCGCGCTGTACGACGTCACGGAGGCCGACGAGCTGCAGATGGACCGATGGGAGCACGCCGACCTCGCGCTGTTCACCAAGCTGCGGGTCCGCGTCGACACCCTCGACGACCAGGTGCTGGCCTGGATCTACGTCCTGGCCGACTACGAGGGCGGCCTGCCCTCGGCGCGCTACCTCGGCCTGATCGCCGACGCGGCCGAGGCGGCGGGCGCCCCCGACGACTACGTCGCCGAGCTGCGGGCCCGTCCCTGTCGCTCGGTCGGCCCCTGACCGACCGCCACCTGCTGACCCATCCCGCTGACCCGCCGGCCCTCGTACGCGCAGATTCCGCGACATCGGATGCGGATCGGTCCACCCTCGCGCTGGAAAACGCCTCCAATCCGGCGAAAAGGCGCGCCGGACGACTCACCGGTCCGTCACCGCGGCGCGTTCAGTCCGACATCCGGGCTGCCGATCATGCGGTGGTGAGACTCGTCCGCGAGACCCCTGCTGCGACCGGCGACCGGCTGCTCGCGGCCCTGCGCACCCGCCCCACGACCCAGCGCGTGACGATCCGCCTGTCCGCCAGCACGCCGCGCACGCGCCGCTCGATCGCCGAGCTGCTGCAGGCGCACGCGTTCGCCGCGCACTGCCAGATCGCCCTCGCCGAGAGCCGCGGCATCGCGGTCCGCTGGGTGGACGGGATCGTCACCGGTACGGCCGAACAGCTCTGCGTCTTCGTCACCACGGTGGCACCGGTGCTGGACCGGTCCCACGGCCACGCCAGCCTCGCGGCCTGACCGCAACGCGGTCCGATGCCGGTCTACTAGCCCCTCCGGGCCATTCACGCCTGCCCGCGACGGGCGCAGGGTAGCCGGTGGAGGTGGTTCCTATGGCCCTTCTCGAGGCCAAGAGCATCGACAAGCCGGACGAGCGGCGCGACTTCCCCCGGGGACACCTGGAGCTCCTCAACCTGCCGGAGTTCATGTTCGGCCGCACCAGCTTCGCCCCTGGCTGGCGCTGGTCGGAGTCGGTGAAGCCGATCGCCGGCACCGACAGCTGCCAGTTCCACCACAAGGGCTTCGTGCTGGCGGGTCGCATGCACCTACGGATGGACGACGGCGCCGAGATCGACGTGGGTCCGGGTGACGCGTTCGTCTGCGAACCCGGCCACGACGCGTGGGTGGTCGGTGACGAGACGGTCGTGGTGCTCGACTTCGGTGCGGACTCGGCGGACTACGCCAAGGCGAAGTAGCCGACCCATGCCGCCGGCGGCGGCGGCCCACTAGGGTCGCCGCCGTGAGTGACTCGACACAGGACCCCTACGCCCTGGCCGAGGCGGCCGCGGCCGAGCTGCGCCGGCTGACCGGACTCGACGCGCACGACGTCGCCCTCGTCATGGGGTCCGGCTGGGTGCCGGCCGCCGACATGCTCGGCGAGACCCTGCACGAGATGCCGGTCACCGACCTGCCCGGCTTCCACGCCGCCGCGGTCGAGGGACACTCCGGGGCGCTGCGCTCGGTGCGGCTCGGGGAGGACCGGCACGCCCTCGTCTTTCTCGGGCGCACGCACCTGTACGAGGGCCGGGGTGTGGCCGCTGTCGTGCACGGCGTGCGCACCGCCGTGGCTGCGGGTGCCGGCATCGTGGTGCTGACGAACGGGTGCGGCGGTCTGCGTCCCACGTTCACCCCCGGCCAGCCGGTGCTCATCAGCGACCACATCAACCTCACCGCCACCTCCCCGATCGTCGGGGCGCGCTTCGTCGACCTCACCGACCTCTACGCCAGCCGGCTGCGCGCCCTGTGCCGCGAGGTCGAGCCGTCGCTCGAGGAGGGGGTCTACGTCCAGCTCCCCGGCCCCCACTACGAGACCCCGGCCGAGATCGGCATGGTGCGCACGGTCGGCGGCGACCTCGTCGGCATGTCCACCACGCTCGAGGCCATCGCGGCCCGGGAGGCCGGCGCTGAGGTGCTCGGCCTGTCGATGGTGACCAACCTGGCTGCCGGCATGACCGGCGAGCCGCTGAACCACGAGGAGGTCATGGAGGCCGGTCGAGCGGCCGCCACCCGCATGGGCAGCCTCCTGTCGCAGGTCCTGGGGCGGCTGTGAGCGGCGCGAGCCGCGGGCAGGGCCACGAGCACCGGTCGAGCGCCGACACCGTCGACGCGACCGACGTCGCCCGCGCCTGGCTGGCCGAGGACCCGGACCCCGACACGCGCGCTGAGCTGCAGGCCCTGCTCGACGCCGGCGACACGGCCGGCCTCGCCGACCGCTTCGGCGCCCGGCTGGAGTTCGGCACGGCCGGTCTGCGCGGCGCGCTGGGCGCGGGACCGAACCGGATGAACCGCGTCGTCGTCACCCGCGCCGCGGCGGGGCTCTCCGCGTACCTCACCGCGCGCGGCGGGAAGGCCGTCGTCATCGGGTACGACGCCCGGCACAAGTCCGACGTCTTCGCCCGCGACACCGCCGAGGTCGTACGTGGAGCCGGGATGCGCGCCATGGTGCTGCCGCGCCCTCTGCCGACGCCCGTGCTCGCCTTCGCGATCCGCCATCTCGGCACCGACGCCGGCGTCATGGTCACCGCGTCGCACAACCCCCCGCAGGACAACGGGTACAAGGTCTACCTCGGCGACGGGTCGCAGATCGTGCCGCCGGCCGACGCCGAGATCTCCGCCGAGATCGAGGCCGTCGGGCCGCTGGCCGCGGTCCCGCGCGGGGACGACTGGGAGACGCTGGGCGAGGAGGTGCTGGAGGCCTACCTCGACCGGGTCGCGGGGCTCGTCGACCCGGCGTCGCCACGCGACCTGCGCATCGTCTACACCCCGCTGCACGGCGTGGGTCGCGACGTCGTCCTCGCGGCCTTCGACCGGGCCGGCTTCCCGGCCCCGACGGTCGTGGCCCGGCAGGCCGACCCGGACCCCGAGTTCAGCACGGTGTCGTTCCCCAACCCCGAGGAGCCGGGCGCGATCGACCTCGCCCTCTCCGCGGCCGTCGAGGCCGGCGCCGACGTGGTGCTCGCGAACGACCCCGACGCCGACCGGTGCGCGGTGGCGGTGCCCGACGCCTCCGCCGAGCCCGGCTGGCGCATGCTGCGCGGCGACGAGGTGGGCGCGCTGCTGGGTACCCATCTCGTACACCGCGACGCAGGCCTCTCCGGCACCTTCGCCGCGTCGATCGTGTCGTCGTCGCTGCTCGGTCGGATCGCCGCGGCGCACGGCCTGGGCTACGCGGAGACGCTCACCGGGTTCAAGTGGATCTCGCGCGTCGACGGTTTGCGCTACGGCTACGAGGAGGCGCTCGGCTACTGCGTCGACCCGGCGGCGGTGCGCGACAAGGACGGCGTCTCGGCGGCGCTTCTCGTCGCCGAGCTGGCTGCGAACCTCAAGGCAGGGGGCCGCGGCCTCACCGACCTGCTCGACGACATCGCCCGCGAGCACGGGCTGCACGCCACCGACCAGCTCTCGGCCCGGTTCGACGACCTGGCCGACATCGGCGCCGCGATGGCCGGGCTGCGCGAGCGGCCACCTGCCGCGCTGGGCGGTCGGGCCGTGACCACGGCCGACGACCTCAGCGTCGGCTCGGCCGACCTGCCGCCGACCGACGGCCTTCGCTATCGGCTGGAAGGCAACGGCCGGGTCATCGTCCGACCGTCCGGGACGGAGCCGAAGCTCAAGTGCTACCTCGAGGTGGTGGTGCCGGTGGCCGACGGCGACGTGGGGGCCGCCCGACGTACGGCCACAGCGTCGATCGCCGCGATCAAGTCCGACCTGTCGGTGGCGCTCGGCCTGCCCTGAACGGTCGACGGTCCTTCATCCTCCCGACGAAGGACCTTTCTCTCTGCCCTGGACGGCACCGGCACACGATGATCAAGGTATGACCGAGACCCGCAGCGGTACCGGGGTCCAGGGGAACGACGTGCCTGCCCTCCTCGACCGGTGGGCACGCCAGGGACTGCTGAGCCAGGAACAGGTCGAGCGGATCCTGAAGGCCGAGGGGGTCCCGTCGATCCCCGTTCAGCGGCCTGCCCCCGCGCCGGAGCGCAACCGCCTCGTGGTGGAGGCGCTCGGCTACCTCGGCGGCGTCCTCGCCATGGCGGCCTCCCTGCTGCTCATCCAGATGCTGTGGGAGGACCTGAACGTCGCGACCCGCTTCGCCATCCCCCTCGTCGCCACCGCCGGGCTGCTCGTTGCCGGCGCCATGATCCCGGCCACGCCGGAGGTCGAGGACGGCATGACGCGGCTGCAGTCCGCGCTGTGGCTGCTGGCCGTCGGTGCGTTCACCGGCGCCATGGGGGTGCTGGGCGACCAGATCTTCGAGTGGGACGGGCGCGACATCGCCCTGCTCGTCGGCGCCGGCGGCGCCGCGCTGGCGCTGCCGCTGTACCTCCGCACGCGACAGGCGGCCCAGCAGCTCGGG
>DASVBQ010000299.1:0-16592 GCA_036375795.1 Actinomycetes bacterium | reverse complement strand
GACAGCTGATCGAGGACGACCTGATCCCCGATGACGTAGTCATCCAGGTCCTGACCCAGGCCCGGGACGCGCTGATCGAGCGGACTTTCGAGTCCATTCGTGGGGCCAAGCAGGCGATCGTCCACCTGTACAACTCGACCTCGACGCTGCAGCGCCGGGTGGTCTTCGGGCTGCCGCGCGAGGGCATCGTCGACATCGCCGTGCAGGGGGCGCGGCTGTGCCAGAAGCTCACCGAGACGATCCCCGAGACGGACGTGTTCTTCGAGTACTCGCCGGAGTCATACACCGGCACCGAGCTCGAGTTCGCCGTCGAGGTCTGCAACGCGGTCACCGAGGTGTGGCAGCCGACACCGGACCGCAAGACCATCATCAACCTGCCGGCCACCGTGGAGATGGCGACTCCGAACGTGTACGCCGACTCGATCGAGTGGATGCACCGCAACCTTGCCCGCCGCGACTCGATCGTGCTGTCGCTGCACCCGCACAACGACCGCGGCACGGCCGTCGCGGCCGCGGAGCTGGGCTTCATGGCCGGGGCCGACCGGATCGAGGGGTGCCTGTTCGGCAACGGCGAGCGGACCGGCAACGTCTGCCTGGTGACCCTCGGGATGAACCTGTTCTCGCAGGGCGTCGACCCGCAGGTCGACTTCTCCGACATCGACGAGATCCGGCGCACGGTGGAGTACTGCAACCAGCTGCCGGTGCACGAGCGCCACCCGTACGGCGGCGACCTCGTCTACACGGCCTTCTCCGGCTCCCACCAGGACGCCATCAAGAAGGGCCTGGAGTGGATGGAGCGGGACGCGGCAGCCGCCGGCGTCCCGGTCGACGACTTCCATTGGGCGGTGCCGTACCTGCCGATCGACCCCAAGGACGTCGGCCGCTCGTACGAGGCGGTCATCCGGGTCAACTCGCAGTCGGGCAAGGGCGGCGTCGCCTACGTGATGAAGACCGAGCACCACCTCGACCTGCCGCGCCGGCTGCAGATCGAGTTCAGCCAGGTCATCCAGGCACGCACCGACGCCTCGGGCGGGGAGGTCACACCGGCCCAGATGTGGGAGATCTTCGAGACGGAGTACCTCTCCCCGCGTACGCCTGTCGCGCTGAACGCTCACCACACGTCGTCCGCGGACGGCGAGGACGACCAGCTCGACGTCAGCGTCTACCTCGACGGCGACAAGAAGGCACTCGTGGGCCGGGGCAACGGACCGATCGCGGCGTTCGTCGACGCGCTGCGCTCGATCGGCCACGACGTCCGGGTCCTCGACTACGCCGAGCACGCGCTGTCCTCCGGTGGTGACGCGCGCGCCGCGGCCTACGTCGAGTGCGCGATCGGCGAGCGGATCCTGTGGGGCGTGGGCATCGACGCCAACATCGTCACCGCGTCGCTGAAGGCTGTGGTTTCTGCCGTCAACCGCGCCTGACCGGGTCAGCGCGATCAGCGGCGTCCTCTCCGGCGGTCAACGTTCCGTGGCGCCTTCGAGCGCGTGCCCGGTGTCAGCCCGCAGAGCACCGCGTCGCCGCTCGAGCGTCGTCGCGATGACCAGCCCCAGCAGGGCGACGAAAGCTCCCGCCACCACGTCCACGAGGAAGTGGTTGGCGGTGAGAACCACCGAGGCCGCCATGAGCACGGGGAGCGCGTAGCCCACCGAACGCAACAGCCAGTGCCGTGCGGCGGACGCGATGGCGATGCCCATGAGCAGGTTCCACCCGACGTGCAGGCTCGGCATCGCCGCATAGAGGTTGCTGAACGCCGGCGGTTGCAGCACCCGGTAGGCCTCCGAGTGGAGTGTGACCGTGTCGACGAGCCCGAGGTCGACCAGGCGCGGCGGTGCCACCGGGTACAGCACGAACACCACCATGCCGATCGCGCCGGAGACTGCCATCGCGTTGCGAGTCCGCCGGTACTGAGCCGGGTGCCGCACCACCAGCCAGACAAGGGTGAGGATTATGACCGGCCAGTGGCCCCAGATGTAGATCCAGTTCGCCACGGTGACCACCGCGTGAGACCCGTCCACCAGGCCCTGCAGCCATGGCTCCCAGAACAGACCCAGAGCCCGCTCCAGCGCCACGAGGTCCTGCGCGTGCTCCCGGGCAGGCCCCGGGTCGGACTCCGTGAGCCCGCGCCCACCGAAGTAGAGGAGCACCCCGCCGACCACGAGGAGTACCTCCCGCTGCACGGCGAGAGCTCTGCCGAGGGCGCGTCGACCGCGGGCCGGACCAGGCAGATGGCCAGGTCTCGCGACGCCGAGCCGTGCGGTCTCGGGGGAGGCCGTCACGGGCTCGTCCGGAAGATCATGTCGAGCACGTCGGTCGTCCTCTCTCGGCCACCACGCCCCGGTGTGGGGCCCTCCTGGCGCCAGCGTGCGATCGGCACGGGCCAGGGTGCATCCGGGATCGCCCCCGGTTGGTCCCCTAGCGCACCCCGGATCCCGTAGGGGTCGGTCGGGCTGCCGCTCACCAGGACAGACCGCGTACGGCCGGGTCACTCATCGGGCAGGGCGGGTTTTGCCCGGTCTGTCCCGTGGGCTGGCCGACCCCGGCTCGCGAGCTGCGGGACCGGCATCCGCCGGCCGGTGGGTCGACGACCTAGGGGCGTTCGGCCGCGTACCCCGTGCCGACGCGGCGGAAGCCGATGCGCGAGTAGACCCGGGCGACGTCCTCCGAGCTCGCCGTGAGGAACACGGTGGACACGCCGAGGGCGCGGGCGTCCTCGACGAGTGCCGCGGTCACCGCGGCGCCCAGCCCCTGCCGGCGGGCCGACGGGAGCGTGGCGACGCCCATCACCTCGGTGACCCCGTCGACCGGCAGCGTGCGCCCGGTGGCCAGCACCCCGTGCGTCTCGCTCTCGGCGACGGCGATGCGCACCGCGCCCTCGTCCAGCAGCGAGAGCACGCGCTCGGACGCCGGCTTCACGGCGGCGTCGCGCTCCCGCAGGCCGGCGTCACCCCGGGCTGTTCCCGCGGCGCCGAACCCGACGTGCGACGCCGCGGCAGCGGCTGCGACCGCACCGGCGTCTGCGGAGGTGAGCATCCGCACCGTCACGCCGGGCGGCAGCTCGACCGGGGTCAGCTCGCCAGGGAGCACCATCAGCGGGATCTCCTCGACCTCCAGCGACCCCTCGGCCCGCACGGCATCGAGCAGCGTGGGCGTCGTCTCGTGCACCCACTCGACCACCCCGGGCAGCCCGAGCGCGCGCAGCCGCGCCATGGCCGACGCGACGGCCTCGGCGTCGAACGGCCCGTGGCCGCCCAGCCGCGGCCTGGCGTAGTAGACCCAGCCGCCCGGCTCGCCCAGGAAGAGCGTGAACGGCCCGTGCTCCTCGGTGCGGGCGAAGCGGCGCGGGACCGTGTCGTAGTAGCGCTCGAGGCGCGCGAGGAGCTCGTCGGTCACGACGGGCATCCTCCCAACGACGGAGCTGGTTCAGCGCAACAACCCTCGTGTCACCTGTGTCCGAGCGACCGACCGGCCGCGGAACCACACCTGACGCGGCGGATCCTGCAGCCGAAGGACCTCGGACCAGCTCGGTGCGGCGTACAGCTGCAGGTCGGCACGCGCTCCCACCTGCACGCCGTAGGTCCCGGCGAGCCGCCAGGCGGCGGCCGGGACCGTGGTGACAGCGGCAAGGGCCAGGTGCTGCTCCTCGAGGGTGGCCAGATGCGCCACGTGCGCCGAGACCAGCGCGACCTCGAGCAGGTCACCGCGGCCGAACGGGTAGAAGCCGTCCTTGACGCAGTCCTGCCCGAACGCGACGGGGACACCGGCCGCCATGAGC
This sequence comes from Actinomycetes bacterium, assembly GCA_036375795.1. GTDB lineage: Bacteria > Actinomycetota > Actinomycetes > JACCUZ01 > JACCUZ01 > DASVBQ01. Next base: position 12,817 of record DASVBQ010000299.1, on the reverse strand, counting down.
TCACGGACCCGCGTGGTTCCTCGGCGGACCAGGCCACGGTCGCCGCGTCCCTGGATCACCAGGTTGGTCACCGGGTTGGAGACCACCGTGATGCCGGCTCGCGCGCAGCCCGCGATGACCTGGTGGGCGTAGTCGTCGTCGGCGGCTGCGAGGGCGCAGACGTGGCCGACCGTGACGCGGCCTTGCCAGCCGGACCGCTCGGTCTCCTGGACCACCATCGCGAGGGTCCGCACGTCGCCGTCGTCGGTCTCGTCGACATGCATGTCGACATCGGCACCGAAGCGCCGGGCCAGCTCGAAGCAGAACTTCACGTGCTCCAGCTGGTCGGCCTCGGTCTGCTCCCAGTGCGGCATCCCGCCGACGACCGTGGCGCCGCTCTGCATCGCCTCGACCATCAGGTCGGCGGTGCCCGCGTCGCGCAGGATGCCCTCCTGCGGGAACGCGATCAGCTGTACTTCCGCGATGTCGGCGCAGTCCCGGGCGGCCGCCAGGACACCCTGCAGCGGCACCAGCCCGCCGACCGTGTCCACGTCGACGTGCGAGCGCAGCCGGGTCGTCCCGGTGAGGACCGACGACTCGATGACCGACCGGGCCCGGCGCCGGACGTCCTCGACGTCGTAGCCGCGCTTGGCGGCGTGGATGGCCTCGATCGCGCCACGCAGCGTGCCGTCGTGCTCGGCGAGCTGGTCGCGGATCAGCACCTTGTCCAGGTGCACATGGGTGTCGACGTACGCCGGGAGAAGCAGTCCGCCGTCGGCAGCCACTCTGGTGCCGACGTCGGACGCCGTCCCCGGACCGACCGCCACGATCTGCTCGTCGTCGACGACGACGTCGACGCGGGAGCCGTCCACCAGCCGAGCATCGACGATCGCGTGCACGCTTGCGACGATCTCAGAACCGGCCGGTCGCCGCCGGTTCTTCGCGACGGGTCACGGCGGCGGCCTCCGGCGGGTTCTGCCGCGGCAGGTGGGCCATCTCCGAACCGGCGGCCCGCTCCCGGCCGACGAAGTCGGCCAGGGCCCGCATGCTGTCCAGGAACTGCGCGGGGAACACGATGGTCGAGTTCTTCTCGATCGCGATCTCGCCGAGCACCTGCAGGTTGCGCAGCTGCAGGGCCACCGGGTGGCCGGCGATCACGTCCGCCGCCTCGGCGAGCTTGCCGGCACTGAGCGCCTCGCCCTCGGCAGCGATGATCTTGGCGCGCTTCTCGCGCTCCGCCTCCGCCTGCCGGGCCATCGCGCGCTGCATGGTGGAGGGCAGCTCGATGTCCTTGAGCTCCACCAGCTGCACCAGGACGCCCCAGCGCTCCGTGGTCCGGTCCAAGATCTCCTTGATCGCCTCGTTGAGCGTCTCGGTCTCGGAGAGCACCCGGTCCAGCGAGGACCGGCCGACGACGTTGCGCACCGTGGTCTGGGCGATCTCGTGGATCGCGGTCTGCACGTTCTCGATCTCGACGATCGACTTCACCGGGTCGACCCGCCGGTAGTAGGCCACCGCCGCGACCCCGATCGACACGTTGTCGTAGGTGATGATCTGCTGCGAAGGGATCGGCATCGTGATGGTGCGAAGGGTGACCTTCCGCATGTTGTCGACCAGCGGGATCATCAGCCGCAGCCCCGGCTCCCGCACGTTTCGCACCTTCCCCAGCCGGAACACCACACCCCGCTCGTACTGCCGCACGATCGCGATACCAAGGTTCGGCATGGCACTCGCCTCCACGTCCACGGTGGCAGCGAGCCCCGCGGGCGGCCAGAGACCAACGTCCTGCGCGTCGGCGGCCCGCCGCGCAAGCGTCGACCGGCCGGATGGACGACAATGAGGCGGTGGGCCTGTACCGGGACGAGGGTGTCGTGCTGCGCACCCAGAAGCTCGGCGAGGCCGACCGCATCATCACCCTGCTGACCCGCTCCCACGGCAGGGTCCGGGCGGTGGGGAAGGGCGTCCGGCGTACCCGCTCGAAGTTCGGGTCCCGGCTCGAACCGTTCACGCATGTGGACCTGCAGGTGTACGAGGGCCGGTCGCTCGACGTGGTCCAGCAGGCGGAGACGATCACGTCGTACGGCGACCGCATCGTCGACGACTACGCGCGCTACACGGCGGGCACGGCGATGCTCGAGACCGCCGAGCGGCTCACCGCGGAGGAGAAGGAGCCGGCGGTGCAGCAGTTCCTGCTGCTCGTCGGTGGCCTGCGCACCCTGGCCGACGCCGGCCACGCGCCCGGCCTGGTGCTCGACGCCTTCCTGCTGCGCTCGCTGGCGGTCGCCGGCTACGGCGCATCGTTCGAGGACTGCGCCCGCTGCACCCGCCCAGGGCCGCACCCGTTCTTCAACGTCGCGGCCGGGGGCTCGGTCTGCGGCGCGTGCCGGCCGCACGGGTCGGTCAGCCCCGCGCGTGAGACGCTCGACCTGCTCGGCGCGCTGCTCACCGGCGACTGGGCCGCGGCCGATGCGAGCGACAGCCGGCACCGGCGCGAGGGCAGCGGGCTGGTCGCGGCATACCTGCAGTGGCACCTCGAGCGTGGCCTGCGCTCGCTGCCGATGGTGGAGCGGACCTGAGCGTCACCCACGGAGGAACAGGCAGAGGGGGTGCCCGACCGGGTCGAGGTAGACCCGGACGTCCTCCTGGGGCTGGTGGTCCGCGAGCACGGCACCGGCCCGGACCACCTCTCGGCCCGCGGCGTCGAGGTCGTCGACGCCGATGTCGAGGTGCACCTGCATCTGCTGGTCCCCCGGACCAGCCGGCCACACCGGCCGTACGTAGCGGGACTCCGTCTGGAAGGACAGTCCTGCCCCGCCACCGGGTGGGACGATCTTCACCCAGTCCGGCTCGTCCGCGCTGACCTCCCAGCCCAGCAGTCGACGGTAGAAGTCGGCCAGTGCGCGGGGGTCGGGAGCGTCGAACACGACACCGGACAGGACCATCGAGGGAACGGTCACGTCATCCCTCCTCGTCGACGGCCATCTCGCCCAGGCGGGACCAGTCGTCCTGCGGGACCGTCATGTTGACGATCCGTGGTGTCTCGGCCAGGTGCGCGGGCAACGTCTTCTGCGCTGTCTTGAAGTGCTCGGACTGGACGTGCGCCGCGCCTGCCCCGTCGTCGCGGAAGGCCTCGACCAGGACGTACTCCGTCGGGTCCTCGACGCTGCGCGACCAGTCGAACCACAGGCAGCCGGGCTCGCCGCGGGTGGCCTCGGTGAAGTCACGGGCGATCTCGGGCCACCGGTCGGCGTGCTCGGGGCGGACCCGGAACTTCGCGGCGATGAATATCATTGGCTCCCTCGATCGGCCGGACGGCAGATGCTCACGCAGCTCGCCGACGATCGTATGCACCGGCCGACATGGCTCACGGCGCGGTAGTCGGGCAGCAGGTCGTGGACTTCACCGGGCACGGATGACTGTGGCGATGACTCGCTAGGGTCGCGGGCGTGCCACGAGGTAAGCCGGTCCGTCCCCCGACGCCGCACCCCTCCGGCGTCCGGCCGCCCGCCGTGCCGGCCGGGCTGGTCCCGCGGCACGTCGCGATCGTCATGGACGGCAACGGGCGGTGGGCCAAGGAGCGGGGCCTTCCCCGGACCAAGGGCCACGAGGCCGGCGAGTCGGCGCTGCTGGACGTGATCCACGGCGCGATCGAGGTCGGTGTGGACCACCTGTCGGCGTACGCCTTCTCCACCGAGAACTGGAAGCGGTCGCCCGACGAGGTGCGGTTCCTGATGGGCTTCAACCGCGACGTGATCCGCCGCCGTCGCGACGAGCTCGACGCGATGGGCGTCCGGGTCCGGTGGGCGGGGAGACGACGCAGGCTCTGGCGCAGCGTCATCGACGAGCTGGAGGAGGCCGAGCGCCGCACGCAGGGCAACCGCACGCTCACCCTGCAGTTCTGCGTGAACTACGGCGGCCGGGCCGAGATCGCGGACGCGGTCGCGGCCATCGCCCGCGAGGTGAAGGCCGGCCGGATCGACCCGGAGAAGATCGACGAGGGCACTGTCGCCAGACATCTCGACGAGCCCGGCATCCCGGACGTCGACCTGTTCGTCCGGTCGTCCGGGGAGCAGCGCACGTCGAACTTCCTGCTCTGGCAGTCCGCCTACTCCGAGATGGTCTTCCTCGACACGCTGTGGCCGGACTTCGACCGGCGCCACCTGTGGCACGCGATCGAGGTCTACGCCTCGCGTGACCGCAGGTACGGCGGCGCGGTGCCGAACGAGCCGCCGCCGGCCGAGCTACGAGCAGAAGACCCGAGCCCAGGCGAGGTAGTCCCTCGGCCTGTTGGTGATGACCGGGCCGGCGTCGTCCCAAGCCATCCGGCGCCAGACCCGCCACGAGTCGACCGTCCAGGGACGGATCTCGATCCCCGCTGAGCGCCACTGGGCCGCGCGCTCCTCGGTGACCGACGAGTGGTTCACCACATACGTCCGGCCGTACTGCAGCACCGAGTCGGGTGCGCGGTAGCGCGGGTTGTCGATGATCGCGGTCCGCAGCCCGGGCTGGGCCGCCTGCACGTCGAGCAGGGTCTGCTCGTCGAAGCTGGTCACCTGGACCCGGTTCAGCATCCCGAGCCAGCGCAGCCGGTTGAGGAAGTTGTCCATCTGCTGCGCGGTGGGCCGCGTCTTCAGCTCGAGCATGAAGTAGGCGCCGCGGGTCCGGCCGTAGTCGAGCAGCTCGAACAGCGTCGGCACCTTCACCCCGGCGTATCTCTTGGAGAACCACGATCCGGCGTCCAGCGAGCGCACCTGCGTGAGCGTCAGAGCGGCGATCTGCCCGCGGCCGTTCGTGGTCCGGCCGACCGTCGGGTCGTGCATGAGCACAGGCACGTCGTTGGACGTGAACCGGACGTCCGTCTCGAGCCGCCACACGCCCAGTCGGAGCGCCTTGCGGTAGGCCGGCATGGTGTTCTCCGGGGCCCTGGCGGAGTCGCCGCGGTGCGCGACCGGTGCCGGGACACAGCCGGTGCCGGCATCCGCCGGCGAGGCACCGACGAGCAGCGACGCGAGCACGGCGGCCGCGGCGGACAGCGCGGTCAGGGGACGACGGACGGGCAAGAGCGTGAACCCCCGTAGATCAGGTGCGGCGTGGCTCACCGACGGTACCGCAGCGTGCCGTCGCGCCGGGTCCGCCAAAAGTGCTACGCGCAGTCCGCGCAGGTGCCGAAGACCTCGACGGTGTGCTCGACCTCGCGGAACCCGTGCTGGGCCGCCACCGTGTCGGCCCAGCGCTCTACGGCCGGTCCCTCGACCTCGACCGTCCGGCCGCACCGGCGGCACACGAGGTGGTGGTGGTGGCCGGTGCTGCACCGCCGGTAGACCGCCTCGCCGTCGGCGTGGCGCAGCACGTCGACCTCTCCGGCGTCCGCGAGCGACTGCAGCGTTCGATAGACCGTGGTCAGCCCGATGTTCTCGCCGCGTCTCCGCAGCAGGGAGTGCAGGTCCTGGGCGCTGTGGAACTCGTCCGTCTCGTCCAGGGCCGCCGCGATCGCGCTGCGCTGGCGCGTGGTGCGGACCGGGCTCGCCGCCTTCTCGCGGGCCATCGGGGTGCCTCCTCCGTCAGTGCTCGTCGTAATGGGCTCCGTGCGGCGCGTGCCGGTGCCCGTGGTGCAGGTAGTCGACGTGGTCCTCGTGCGGCACCGGCTCGTGGCCGCAGCCCGGGCCGTGCTCGTGCAGGTGGTCCTCCGCCTCGTCGTGGCCCCCGCGGCGCACGGCGCGCCGGGCGGCCGTGACCGACGCGGCCAGGGCGAACAGGCCGATCGCCAGCAGCACGATCGTGCCGCCGGAGGGGGTATCGGCGTAGTACGAGGTCGTCACGCCCCCGAGGCTGACGACGATGCCGGTGGCCATCGACAGCCACAGCGTGCCGCGGAAGCTGCCGACCAGCAGCTGGGAGGTGGCGACAGGCACCACCATGAGCGCGCTGACCAGGAGCAGCCCGACGACCCGCATGCTGATGACGACGGTGCTGGCCACCATCACGGCGAGCAGCAGGTTCAGCCCGAGCACCCGCAGGCCGGCGGCGCGCGCGTACTCCTCGTCGTTGCTCACGGCGAACAGCCGGGGCGCGAGGCCGATCGTGACGGTGAGGACCGCCACGGCGAGGACGGCGAACACCACGAGGTCCGAGCTGGTCGTCGTGGTGATCGCCCCGAACAGGTAGGCGTTGAGGTTGGCGGGGGTCGTGTCCGGGGCCTGGCTGATCAGCACGACGCCGGCCGCGATGCCGCCGTAGAAGAGCAGGGCCAGCGCGACGTCGCCGCTGGTGCGGCCGCGGGCACGGACCAGCTCGACCGCCACCGCCCCGGCGACCGCCGCAGCGAGCGCGGTCAGCACCGGCCGCCCGGTCGTGAGGATGCCCACCGCGACACCCGCCAGGGCTACGTGTCCCATCCCGTCGCCGATGAGCGCCAGGCGCCGCTGCACGATGTAGACCCCGACCGACGGCGCCGTGAGCCCTATCAGCATCGCCGCCAGCAGCGCCCGCTGCATGAAGGCGTAGTCGAGGATCTCCAGCACGCCGCTCACCTCGTCATCTCGATCCCGCCACGGCCCGTGTCGGGCTCCTCCTCGACGTGGTGAGCGGGGTGGTCGTGCGTCTCGACGATCCCGGGCAAGGGCGGCCCGTCGTACGTCGCACGACCGCCGCGCAGCACGACGACGCGGTCGACGAGCGGCTCCAGGGGACCGAGCTCGTGCGCCACCAGCAGCAGCGTCTTGCCGGAGGTCACCAGTCGGCGCAGCGTCTCGGCGAGGACCTCCTGGCTGGCCAGGTCGACCCCGGCGGTCGGCTCGTCCATCACGAGCATGTCCGGCTCCGCGGCCAGCGCCCGGGCGATCAGGACCCGTCGTTGCTGGCCGCCCGAGAGCAGCGCGACGTTGGTGCCCGCCTTCTCCGCGAGGCCGACCGTCGCGATCGCGGACTCGACGGCGGCGCGGTCCTCGGCGCGCAGCGGGGCGAACGGCCGCTTGCGGGCCAGCCGCCCGGACGACACGATCTCGCGGACCGTCGACGGCACCCCGCCGACGACCGTCTGCCGCTGCGGCACGTAGCCGATGCGCCAGCGCTCGTGGAAGCGGTCGGCCGGGACGCCGAACAGCTCGAGCCGCCCGGCGATCAGCGGGACGAGCCCTAGCAGTGCGCGGACCAGCGTGGACTTGCCGGAGCCGTTGGCCCCCAGCAGCACGACGACCTCGCCGGAACAGACCGTGAAATCGATGTCGTGCAGGACGGCCCGGTGGTCGTAGCCGACCGCGCCGCCGCGCAGGCGGACGATCTCCCGCCGGGTCGCCGGGTCGGGGCTGTGGTCTACCGGCACGGCTGGCCCTCCCGCAGGGTCTCGAGGTTGGCTCGCATCACCTCGAGGTAGTCCTCGCCGAGTGAGGCGTCGGTGAGCCCCTCCAGCGGGTCGAGCACCGCGGTCCGGGCTCCCGTCTCGCGGGCGACCGTCTCTGCGACGTCGGGGCTGACCAGGGTCTCGTAGTAGATGGTGTGCACGTCGTGCGCCTCGACGAACGTGGCGGCCCTCGCGACGTCCCGCGGGGACGGCTCCGCGTCGGGGGAGAGCCCGCTGATGCCCACCTGCGACATGCCGTAGCGGTCCGCCAGGTAGCCGAAGGCCGCGTGGCTGGTCACCAGCTCGGTGCCGGCGCAGCCGGCCAGGCCGGCGGCAAGCTCCGCGTCCAACGCCTCGAGGTCGGCGCGGACCTGGCCGGCCCGGGTGACGTACGCCGTCGCGTGTGTCGGGTCCACGTCGCCGAGTCGTTCGGCGACCGCGTCCGCGACGTCGGCAAGACGTGTGGGGTCCAGCCAGAAGTGCGGGTCGCGGCCGACCTCGCCTGCCTCGCGGACGTCGAGCGAGGACTCGGCGGCCTCCTGCTGGACGGCGTCGTCGACCGCGGCTTGGAACCCGCTGAGGTAGACGACCAGGTCGGCCTCGCCCAGGGTCGCGACGTCGCGCGGACCCAGCTCGAGGTCGTGCGGCTCCGCTCCCGGCGGGGTGAGGTTGTCGACCCCGGCACCAGCACCGGCCACCCGCTCGGTGACCCACTGCAGGGGGTAGAAGGACGCGGCGACCCGCGGGCCCTCGTCGCCGTCCCCGGCGCTGCTGCCGCAGCTCGCGAGCGCGAGCAGCACGGCGGCCAGGGCGCAGACGCGGACGGCGGAGGGCACGACCCCATGGTGCCTTGTTGGGAATGATTGTCAAAACCAGTTGTGTGGGCGGGGGCTAGCCTGGCGCGGTGCTCGCCATCACCCGCGCCACCGTCCCGGCCGAGCAGGAGGCCACGTTCCTGGCGGCGGCCCAGGAGACGCTCGGCCTGCTCGCGGACCGCGACGGGTTCCGGCGCGGGCACGTCGGCCGGGCGATGGACGACCCGACCCTGTGGGTCCTCAGCACGGAGTGGGACGGGGTGGGCAGCTACCGGCGGGGCCTGTCGGCGTACGACGTGAAGGTGGCGATCGCGCCGCTCATGGCGTACGTCGTGAACGAGCCCAGCGCGTACCAGGCCGTCGTCACCCGGTAGTGTCGAGCGCTCACCCGCCGACAACCAGCCGGATGGAGGCCATCGTGGCCAAGGGCAGCGCCTCGGGCGCCAAGGGGACAGCGCGCAACGACGCGATCGTCAGCCTCGCCAAGCGGCGAGGCTTCGTCTACCCCAGCAGCGAGATCTACGGCGGCACGCGTTCCGCCTGGGACTACGGTCCTCTGGGCGTCGAGCTCAAGGAGAACATCCGCCGGCAGTGGTGGAAGTCCATGGTGCAGGGCCGCGACGACATCGTGGGCCTGGACTCCGCCGTCATCCTGTCCCGCGAGGTCTGGGTGGCATCCGGTCACGTCGACACGTTCACCGACCCGCTCTCGGAGTGCCAGTCCTGCCACAAGCGGTTCCGCGCGGACCACCTCGAGGAGGCGTACGAGGCGAAGAAGGGGACGCCGCCGCCCCACGGGCTGGCCGACGTCAACTGCCCCAACTGCGGGGTCAAGGGCGCGTTCACCGAGCCGCGTCCGTTCAGCGGGCTGCTCAAGACCTTCCTCGGCCCGGTGGAGTCCGAGGAGGGCATGCACTACCTGCGCCCCGAGACGGCGCAGGGCATCTACGTCAACTTCCTCAACGTGATGACGTCCGCGCGCAAGAAGCCGCCGTTCGGCATCGCACAGACCGGCAAATCGTTCCGCAACGAGATCACGCCGGGCAACTTCATCTTCCGCACCCGCGAGTTCGAGCAGATGGAGATGGAGTACTTCGTCGAGCCGGGCTCCGACGAGGAGTGGTTCGAGTACTGGCTGCAGGAGCGCTGGAACTGGTACACGGGTCTCGGCCTGCGCGAGGACAACATGCGGTTCAACGAGCACCCGCACCACAAGCTCTCGCACTACTCCAAGCGGACCGTCGACATCGAGTACCGCTTCAACTTCGGCGGCAAGGAGTTCGACGAGCTCGAGGGCGTCGCCAACCGCACCGACTTCGACCTCACCGCGCACAGCAAGCACTCCGGCGTGGACCTCAGCTACTTCGACCAGGAGAAGGGCGAGCGCTGGACGCCGTACGTCGTGGAGCCGGCCGCCGGCCTGACCCGCTCGACGCTCGCGTTCCTCCTCGACGCCTACAGCGAGGACGAGGCGCCCAACGCCAAGGGAGCGATGGAGAAGCGTACCGTGATGCGCTTCGACCCGCGGCTCGCGCCGGTCAAGGTGGCAGTGCTGCCGCTGTCGCGCAACGCCGACCTCTCGCCGAAGGCCAAGGACCTCGCGGCGGCGCTGCGGCAGGCCTGGACGGTGGAGTTCGACGACGCGGGCGCCATCGGACGCCGGTACCGCCGGCAGGACGAGATCGGCACGCCGTTCTGCGTCACCGTCGACTTCGAGACGCTCGACGACCAGGCCGTGACGGTGCGGGAGCGGGACTCGATGGCCCAGGAGCGGATCGGCCTCGACGCCGTCCAGGGCTGGCTGGCCCAGCGCCTCGTCGGTTGCTGACCTCCTGGTGACGGGGGAGCTGCCCCTGCCGCCGAGGCGGGTGACGCTGCTGCTGTGCGACCGTGACGGGACGCTGCTCGGCGTGCTGCCGCCGTTCGAGGTGGCATTGCCGTGGTGGCAGGAGGTCGCCGACGTCGTGGCCGGGGCCCGCGAGCGGCACGGCGTCGAGGTCACCGTGCTCCGGCTGCTCGCATCCCGCCCGGCCGAGAGGTCAGCGGGCGGCCCGGTCACGTACCTCGCCGAGGTGGCCGGCCCGGTGCCGCCGCAGCTGCGGCCGTGGACCGGCCCGGATCCCGTGGCCGATCACCCGCTGCGGCTGCCGTACGCGAGGCCGGGCGGGCCGGCGCGCGACCTCGCGTGGGCCGACGCGCAGCTGTCCGCTGCCGGGTCCGACCGGACCGGGCCGGCCGTGCAGGTGCGCACCTGGAACCTCTCCAGCATCTGGCGGCTGCCGACAGGCAACGGCACCGCCTGGCTCAAGGTCGTGCCGCCGTTCTTCGCCCACGAGGGCGCGATGCTGCAACGCCTCGACCCGGCCGCCGTGCCGCCGCTGATCGCCACAGAGGGCCCGCGGGTGCTGCTGGGCGATGTCCCGGGGGAGGACCACTGGGTCGCTCCCCGGCACGTGGTGCTGCGCATGCTGGACCTGCTGGTCCGGCTCCAGCGGGAGTGGGTCGCCAGAGTCCACGAGCTCGTCGAGGTCGGTGCCCCCGACTGGCGCGCCGCGCGGTTCGTGCCGGCCGCCGAGCAGCTGGTCGCCCGCACCGCGTCCCAGCTCGAGGCACCGGCCCGGTCCGAGGTGCGGGCGCTGGTGGCCGGCCTGCCGGAGCGGTTGGCGCGAGTGGCGGAGTGCGGGATCCCGGACAGCCTGGTGCACGGCGACTTCCACACCGGCAACGCCCGCGGGTCCGCCGCACCGGACGGCCGCACCGTCCTGCTGGACTGGGGTGACTGCGGCATCGGCCACCCGCTGCTCGACCAGGCGGCGTTCCTCGCGACCGTCCGGACGGAGGACCGCGAACCCGTGCGCGAGGCCTGGGTCGCGATGTGGCGCTCGTCCGTGCCGGGGTGCGACCCCGACCGGGCCTCACGGCTGCTCGCCCCGGTGGCTGCGCTGCGGCAGGCACTGATCTACCGGACGTTCCTGGACGGCATCGAACCGGACGAGCACGTCTATCACGGGAGGGACCCGGCCCGGTGGCTGCGGCGGGCTGCCGAGCTGGCGATCGACGAGCGTTCGGACACGCGAGCGGTTTGACCCGAAGTCAGACGAGCCGGACCGGGTCAGGGCTAGCCTCCGACGTGCCGATAAGCAGTGCGGGGTGATGCTGGTGGGCCTACGGCTCCGGACGATGCGCGCCGCCGTGCCCATCACGGCGGCCCTCGTGCTGGGCCTGGTGCTTCCCCTCGCCCTTTCTGTTCCCGCGCTCGCTGCGGACGACGGCGGCCGCATCGAGGCCCGCTGGCAGGCGACCGGCGCAGAGGCCGGGCCGCTCGGCGCGCCGGTGGCCGAGCCGTACGACATCGGGCCGGACGGGCGAGCTCGGGACTTCGCCGGCGGCAGCATCTTCTGGTCGCCCGCCACCGATGCGTGGGAGGTCCTGCCGCCGGTCCGCGACCGTTACCTCGCGCTCGGCGGACCGAACGGCTTCCTCGGCTTCCCGACCGCACCTGCCGCAGCCCTGAACACGGCCGAGGGCGGGCTGGAGCAGGTCTTCACCGGCGGTCGGTTCTACTCCTCGACGGCAACCGGGACGTTCGCGGTGTCCGGAGCCATCCTCGAGCGTTACCTGGGGATCGGCGCCACCACGTCCTACCTCGGTTTCCCGACGACGGACACGGTCCCGGTGACCGGCGGGTTCGAGAACCTCTTCGCCGTCGGCAGCATCCGCTGGGACGAGGCCTCCAGGGAGACGACGGTGACCGGATGGTGGGTGCCGGGGGTGCGCGCGGTCACCGCCGCGGAGATCCCGTACACCTACCGGGCCGGCTGCCCGGTGGGCCCCGACCGGCTGCGGTGGATGACCGTGCCCTACTACGACTGGGCAGGTCTTCCGCAGATGGGCAACCTGGTGGCGCGGGCCGATGTCGTCGGCGACCTGCAGCTGGTGTTCCGGAAGGCCTTCGCAGCACGGTTCCCGATCCGCCGGATGAACCCCGCCGACGTCTACGACGGCATCGACGTGCGGGCCATGGCCGCCGACAACACGTCCGCGTTCAACTGCCGCAAGGTGACCGGCAACCCCTACCGGCTGTCGCAGCACTCGTACGGCAACGCGATCGACATCAACACCGTCGAGAACCCGTACGTCACGCGTCGCCGGGTCTACCCCAAGGCGGGTCGGACGTTCCTCGACCGGTCCAACGTGCGCAAGGGCATGATCATGAAGCGCAGCCCGATCGCGCGAGAAATGGCGGCCCAGGGGTGGCTGTGGGGTGCGCGCTGGTCCCACCCCGACTATCAGCACTTCTCGTCGAACGGCAGATGACGTGACGGCTCGCAGGGCATCGGCAGGGCTGGCCGTGGCCTGCGCGCTCGCAGCGGGCGTCCTGTCCGCCTGCGCGTCCGACCAGACCGGAGCGCCGGCGGCGGCCCGGGTGACGCACGCGGCCAGCACCGCGTCGACGCAGACGGCATCCGCCCCACCGGACACGGCCGAGGACAGCAGCACCTCGGACGGCGGCGGGCTGTCGGTGCCCGCGGAGACCGCCGGCGACCTCGACGCGTCCGACGTCCCCGCGCCGCCGGACCTGGGGCCCGGGTGGACGCAGTACGTCGACCCGGGCGAGGCGGAGGACGGCTACGTCGGCAACGGGTCGTGGGTGCGGGCGCGCGGCGCCGAGGAGGTGGTGCAG